>CAZBCT010000168.1:0-5399 GCA_964490485.1 uncultured Candidatus Brocadia sp.
CTTCTCTCGTAATGCCTGCCGTTCTCATATTATTTTTGATGATAAAGACAGGCACATCCTTCCAACCAGGGATTATGACTGGTCTTGCGACCCCCGGTTTTGTATATACAAAATGGTCCCCTTCGATTCTTGCACACTTGAATCCAGCTTTTTCAAAGATTTTTCGCAACCTGCCCGCAGGAATTGGAGTTATTTTCGGCATTTTACGATATGCTTACGGATTCAGTAGCAACGAGTTTTGGCGGTATCCATCGTCCGTTTGCATCCTTCTTGTACCTTGATTCTTCAAGAATGTCCTCAAGCGTCCCCATTTTTTCTGCTTCCTCAAGGAATAACTTTACGGCAGTTTTTAACATGTCTTTCGCATGTTCCGTGGTTTTTCCACAGCTCGAAATATCCAGTTCAGGACAATACGCCACATAAGCTTCATCTTCCCTGAAGACAATTATGTCATAATCAATAGGTATCATATCTCCTGCTCCTTTTAGCATTGGTTTCTGATTGTTTTATTTTTTTCAAAATATTCCTAACGTTTTTTTGTTGAATCTTAAACATTTTTAAGCACCTTCTCAATAACGAAATCTATTGGATTGCATACTTCCCTTTTAAACAATCCCTTAACTTTTCCCACTTTTTTTATGATACCATCATCGCAGGTAAGAAAATACTCAACGCCCCCCAAACTCTGCAGATGAAAGGTGTAAAGCATCAATAGAGCCAATTCCCTTGTTTTCCAGCAATAAAGCCTTCTTTCTGATTGAATCATTTAGTCTTATAACTTTCGATGCAATAGATAAATAACTTGAAATTCGTTCTCTACGTTCATCAAAGGGATTTTGTTTATTTTCATACAACAATGCTGATGAGCTTATGATTATTATAGATCCAGCTACGGCTTTTTCCAATATGGAAAGAAATGGCTCTGTTTCAAGCCGTATTCGTGTTTGGTCCTGATCATCAAATGGTCTGTTGTAAACACTGGTATCAAGATAAACTTTTGTCTTTTCTTTCAGCATCAAGTTACCATTACACTCCAGTCCTCGGAAGTAAGCTCAATTGTTTCCATCGCTTGATAGCAAAACTTTTGTATGTTTTGAGCGGACAGGTTTACTTCAATGAAATATCCATTTTGAAGTTGTCGGATTACCCGAAATTTATTTTTGTCCTTACCGAGGTAACGAGGAAAAATATGAGCAATGATTTCAAATTTATCGGGTTCCAAATCTGCAACCGTGTTGAGGGTTTGTTCTAAAACGTCTCGCCATGTTTGAATTTGAAACCGTTGTCCCAAAATTTTAAGCTCTCTCGGCGTAGTGCCTGTAACCTCTTTTAAGTCAGATGAGGCGGTTTTTTCTTGTCCAAAGTAGCTCCATATTTCAAGAGATTGTTTTGATAATACTTCTGCCCTTTTTTCAATTTCAGATCTTGTCCAAGAGGAGATAGGAGAGAAATATTTGTTAAGGTCTAAATGACTTTCGTTATATGTCTGTTTTTTAGTTGTGAAATCGTCGTTTGAGAGTTCCGTATTGTAAGCAGATAAAGTCAAATTGCCAATAGTATGCAAAAACAATTCATGGGTTTCTTCCCAGTCATCACCGAGATGATTTTGCCACCACTCGGATAATGTTTGGGGCATTATGTGTTCTATGGTCAAGTTGTCGAATGGCACAGTCTCTTTATGGGCAAAGCTTTCTTCAAGCGTTTCAAGAATGAGTTTGGTTTTTATCTGCCTGTCTCCGCCCCCATAAAATTTAGTTTCCTTGAACCGCGAATAAAACTCATTGTCTTTTGGATAACCTCTGCTTTGTAATATTATCTTAATCCCTTCAGCAAAGTCATCCTGATGCTTTGCGATTAATTGCGGATAAATCGCCGTGAAGATTTTATTGAGTTGGTTTGTTGGCACATTGCAAACAAACCTGCGAATAAGGTAATTCTCAAGTGTTTTTAGAATTGAAATAAAGGAGGCTTTACTTATTTTGTTTTCTGAATAACTACCGTAGATGTTTAATAATAGTGGATAAGCAGTTGTTACCTCAATTTTGTTTAATCTTCGGAAATACTTTTGTAACTCAAAATCCGGCTCAAATTCAGGGTAAATCAGCCGCTGATAATAAACGGAATACCTTTGCAGTTCTTTTAGATAATCAATTGCATTAGTCGGTGATACTCTTTCTTTGAGAGCATAATAAACATCATTTTGTTTTATAATGATACCATTTCTCATTAATAAATGCCTAATATACTCAGTCAGATCCTCATTTAAGGCGGTTTGCATTGGCTGCCAATAGTGATTGTAAACTTCAGTTTGGTTGTCTATGTGAATACGCATAAAGAAATAATTGCGAATAAGGTCTGCCTGTGTTAATGGCCTTCCTTTAGCATTCAAGCTCTCAAAAACTAAGTGTGGATTATCGTCAGCATCAAGTACAATGCTTACGACGGAAAAATAACTCGTAATTATTTTCTTTAGCTTCTCATGCTCAAACTGCACCTGCCTGAGTTTCTTTTCAAAAAATGTGTATGCCCTTGTAATCTGATTTTCTGATCCATTTGGTTTTCCGTTGATAAGGTTTATATATGCGTCTCTGTCAACCTGTGTAGGCATTAATTTGAAAGAGTCATTTCCCTTTTTATATGGATTAACAAGTAAAGTATTGTTTATCTCATCCGCAAATTCTGGATTTTTATTTTCTCGTGCTTTGTTACGCAAAAGAGTTAGCAGGACGAAGATTGTAGTTAGCCGTTGCTGTCCATCAATGAGTAAATATTTTGCGACACCCTCGGGAACCGAAACGGTCGGCATATTTACAATTGAGCCGATAAAATGCGACCGTGGGTTTTCCGTTTCACAAAGTTCGACAAGGTCTTTCCATAGAATTTCCCATTCTTTGTTTGCCCAGCTATACGTCCGCTGAAAAAGAGGAATGACATACTGCTTTGTTCCTTCAATAATGTCTTGGAGTTTAGTCTCTTTTGCCTGCATATTTTAAATTTTGTAACAATTTAGTTTTTTGAAAAAGTAGGGGCGAAGCATTTGCCGTCTTGTGTATGAACGCATGTATACCAACGATAGCAAATGCTTCGCCCCTACACTGCGCGGCAAACACCGGCCATTATTGGAAATTTTCAAAAAACTAAATTGTTACTAAATTTTCAGATTATTAAATTCTATGACTACCAAGAGCCAACAAACTATCGCTGAATTGAACCGAGGGATTTTATCTTTTAAGAAGCACGATATCTGACGTCATAAAATCTATATTCTTTAGAGTTGGTACCCTTCAGGGTTTTGTGTCCCATACCAGCCGCGCAAAGTCCTTTTATCGTACCTTAGCATGATTTATATTGGAATTTCTCATTATACTTGTTTATTCCTCCAAATATGCAAACCGTTTCATCGTGATTGCATTTACGGGACAACGTTTAACACACAGCCCACACCGGATACATTTTTCCTCGTCGATTACCATTACGGCATTCCAATCACCAGGAATAGCGCCTTCATTGAGCAAGGCGTCAGCAGCCTCAACATTTTCACGGGAGACCATGGAGATACAATCGTAGGGACAAACGTCAATACAGCCGCCGCATAAGATACAGGTCTCGTCAATAAAGATATTGAAATGACACAGCAGGCAGCGTCCTGCTTCCTTAAACGCATTTTCCTTTGAGAATCCCAGCTCGACCTCTGCATCCAGACTTCTCCTGTCATCCATGGGAATGGCATCCTGTTTCTGCCTAGGTGCGGACTCATAATTGGGCATCCTGTCTAAAGGGGATTGATCTTTATAATAAAATGTATATCCCCTCCGTTCTTCCCCCGTTAAAAATCGATGGATTGCCCTTGCAGCCTTTCTCCCGTCTGCTACGACATCAATGACATTCCTGGGGCCGGTTATGCAATCACCTCCGGCAAAGACGCCCTTTCTGGTGGTCATAAAGTTTTTTGGGTCAATGACCGGCATACCCCAATGATTAATCTCTATCCCAAATTTGTCTGAAAAGAATCCAAGATCGGGCGATTGGCCAATGGCCGCTATCACCATATCGACGGGTATGGTGAAATTGCTCCCTTGAACGGGGACCGGACGTCTGCGCCCCTTTTCATCTGGTTCGCCCAGCTTGTTTTTTATGCACTCAAGATGCGTCACCTTTTGATCAAGCCCACCGATTATTTTTACGGGAGAGGTCAGATAATGCATCTTTATGCCTTCTTCCTCTGCCATGCTTACTTCCATCTCTCCGGCCGGCATCTCCTCCAGAGTCCTGCGATACACGATCGAGACCTCTTTTGCGCCTAATCTCAGTGATGAACGCGCACAGTCTATGGCGGTAAATCCACCACCAACGACCGCTACTTTTTCGGGTACGGCCTTTAGCATCTCCAGATTCGTCTCCTTCATAAAGGTAACGCCGTGAATTACCCCCCTAAGATCTTCGCCGGGGATTTCCAGTATCTGGGATTTGTGTGCACCCGTGGCAATATATACCGCTCTATATTCCTTTAATAAGCTATCGAAGGCATCGGGAGTGTCTATGGGGCTGTTCAATCGTATCTCAGCTCCGAGTTCTGTTATCCCGTTGATTGCAGCCTCTATCTGAGCGCGTGGTAACCGATAAGGAGGGATGCCCACGCTTAGCATGCCGCCAGCAACCGGCAGCGCTTCGTAGATGACAACGGTATGTCCCTTCATTACGAGATCGTGTGCAGCGGCGAGACCGGACGGACCTGAGCCAATGATTGCTACGCGATACCCTGTCTTTTCGATACGTACCGGTTTTACAGGCGATTTTTTCAGGGCAAAGTCTCCTGCGCTCCTCTTAAGAGAACATATGGCAAGAGGTTTATCGATTACACCCCGGCGGCATGCGGTTTCACACGGATGGGTGCATACCCTGCCGAGGATATGCGGGAAAAGGTTTGCCATGAAATTCAACCTTAATGAGGCATCAAAATCTCCCGCGGTGATGCGTTCTATATAATTCATGGCCGGTGTGTTGACAGGGCATGCATACTGGCAATTGATATTTTCCCTGAACCAGTGGTCGTCGGCTTTGGTTAGTTTATAGTTCACGGGGGCTATTCTCCCTTTTGGCGCCTTTTCTGTTCTGTCCGTCTGTCATTTTCAAATGCCTGCTTAAAGGTGATCCAGGTAAAGAACACGAGCAGGAGTATTAAACCGACGATGGGGATATTATCAGGTTTCGTTATAATTGCCCAGACGTTTTCCATGGTTAAATTCTATAAATGAGGACTCAGATTTTCGCAGATACAACGCAGATACTTCTAAAAATTATCAAGGATTTCTCTGCGCCCTCTGTGGTTTAGAGTTTTTATGCTATCTTTAGAGCGGCCCGGAAATACCGCCATCCTTACGGACACGCCAGAAGTGCAC
>CAZBCT010000169.1:0-5383 GCA_964490485.1 uncultured Candidatus Brocadia sp.
TATAAGAAAGATCAGAATTTCTGGTGCTATTTAAATGGATGTGACTGAAATTTTTTTAAAATTAGCAATCATTTTGATCTCTGCTAAATTTTTTGCAGAGATGTTTGTCTGTTTACGCCTTCCCTCTGTATTAGGAGAGGTTGCTGCCGGCATAATTTTGGGGCCGAGTCTTCTGGGATTCATAAAGGTTGATGCCTTCCTCTATCTGCTTGCAGAAATAGGTATTTTACTCCTCCTTTTTGAAGTCGGACTCGAGACAGACGTGGGACAGGTTGTAAAAGTAGGCGTCCAATCGTTTTTGGTCGCCGCTACAGGCGTCTTAGTTCCTGCAGTTGCCGGTTTCTGCATAAGCAAATACATTTTTCATTTATCGCAAATTGTTTCTCTTTTTATTGGAGGAACACTTGTTGCGACAAGCATTGGAATAACCGTACGGGTGCTTGTTGACATAAAAAAACATCAGACAAAAACTGCCAAGATTGTTCTCGGCGCAGCGGTTCTTGACGATATTGTCGGCGTAGTTATCTTAGCCATACTCTATGACTTCGTGGTAAAAGGAAGCGTTAGTTTAATAGATACAGCAAAGATCCTGGGATTTATTACAGCCTTCTTATTAATTGCCCCTGTAATTACAAAACTTCTTGTTCCCTTCATTTCTAAAGCGTCATTACATAGCAAAACACAAGGAATAATACCTACAATCATGGTTTCTCTAATCCTTGCAATGGCATTTGTTTCACATAAAGTCGGCGCACCGGGAATCCTTGGTTCTTTTGCGGCAGGTATCGCGCTTGCGCGGAGGTTTTTCCTGCCTCTGGGTTCAACGATAGAACATTACAGTCCTGGTCTGTCTGAAAAGATAGAAGAAAATATGAAACCTATTATCAATCTATTTGTCCCTGTATTCTTCGTGGTTGTGGGAACATCCATTAACCTAAATGTTATCGACTTCAAATCTGTAACATTCTGGCAGATGGCCGGTCTCTTGACGTTTGTGGCTATTATTGCAAAGATGATGAGTGGAATATGGGTTAAGGGTGGTTTAAAGACAAAACTTTCAACAGGTATCGCCATGGTTCCCAGAGGAGAAGTGGGGCTAATATTTGCGGAAGTGGGGAAAAAAGCGGGTATATTTGATGATTTAATTTATGCAGTTATTGTTTTTATTGTTGCCTTAACCACACTATTCACGCCTATTGTATTGCGATTCGTTATGAGGGGGGAAGGAGACCTGCCTTAATGTTAAGGGAACAGACTGCTATGCTTTTTTAGAAAATTGTTTATTTGTAAAAGTTTGTACAGGAGATAATAATCGATGGGATTGCTATCAAAGGATGGTAAAAACAACGTGGTTGATAAAAAAGCAGAAACACCGGAAACTACTGCTACACCCAAAACAGTTCTTCCAAAAGAAGAAACCCAAAAACCGGTTTCCGTCTGGTATCAACTTAACATAAAAGAAATAATACGAAAACTTGGAACATCGGAAGAAGGACTGACCGACAATGAAGTCACGGAACGCCTTAAGCAATACGGCCCAAATAAACTCATTGAAGAAGAAAAGATAAGCAAGCTTAAAATTCTCTTCCATCAATTCACAAGCCCTCTCATTTATATTCTTCTCGCAGCATCTGCCGTAACAGCCCTTCTCAAAGAATACATTGATACCGGTGTAATTATGGCTGTTGTGACCCTTAATGCAATTATTGGTTACATACAGGAATATAAAGCAGAACAGGGTGTGCGGGCGCTCAAAAAGATGCTCATACCAAGGGCAAGGGTTTTAAGAAATGGTAAAGAGAAAGAGATAAACAGCGAGCAACTGGTGCCTGGCGATGTTGTCCTCCTTGCATCCGGTGCCAAGGTGCCGGCCGACCTGAGGTTGCTTAAGACGCATGAGTTGAAGGTCGAAGAAGCTATGCTTACCGGCGAATCAATCCCCGCTGAAAAATCAACTACAGCAATAAGTGAAGATAATTTGACCTCTGGTGATCAAAGGAATATGACCTTTATGGGAACTATAGTGGTGAGTGGGAGGGCAAAAGGTATTGTTGTAGAGACAGGAGAAAAAACAGTCCTTGGTCAAATTGCAGAGAAGGTCAGAAAGGTAACATCAATAAAAACCCCCCTTCAGGATAAACTTGAGCGATTTGCAAAATTAATAGGAATCGTTATTGTCGGATTTTCTGCTGTTCTCTTTGGAGTAGGACTCATACACGGATCAAAGGTATCAGAGATGTTCATGGTCGTTGTGGCAACAGCGGTATCTGCAATACCCGAAGGACTCCCTGTCGCCGTAACCATTACCATGGCGATTGGCGTTGCACGGATGGCCAGACGGAATGCAATTATAAGGAAATTACCGGCTGTAGAAACCCTTGGAAGTACTACCGTTATCTGTTCAGATAAGACGGGAACCCTTACGAAAAATGAGATGACTGTCAGGTTAATCTATGATGGAGAGCATATATATGATGTTACCGGGAGTGGATATGAACCAAAAGGTGAAATACTTCATGATCAAATGTCTGTTAAATCAGAGGAGAAGGAGCGACATCTTCAAGTCCTGCGTATAGGACTTCTCTGCAATGAGTCAAATATGTATGAGGAAGATGGGCAGTATAAGGTTGACGGAGATCCCACGGAAGGTGCCCTTATTGTTTCTGCAATGAAGGGAGGTCTCATGCCGGAGGATGAAAAGAAGCGCTATCCACAGATTGCAATCATACCTTTTGAGTCTGAACGGGGTTACATGGCCACCCTTCACAGACACGGAGGGAAAAAGTTTATATTTGTGAAAGGTGCGCCTGAGCGGGTGCTGGATATGTGTGCCGAGTCTGCTGCTGGTGACGGTTCTAAGACAAAGGAGATTTTACTTATTGCAAACAACATTGCAAAAGAGGGTATGCGGGTCATTGCCTTTGCATACAAGGACGCCGCTCACGACGTGGAAGAACTTACGCATCATGACGTAGAGTCGGGCATGATCTTCGCAGGTCTCCAGGGAATGATAGACCCTCCACGGTCAGAGGTAATAGCGGCCGTGAAAGGATGTAAACAGGCAGGCATCAGGACTATTATGATAACGGGTGACCATGCAGTCACTGCAGTATCCATTGCAAAAAAACTCGGATTGGGCGCAGATGATCCTGAGGTGATCACCGGCAAGGAACTCGAAACGATGAGTGATGAAGATCTCTTTAACAAGGTAAAAACAGTATCGGTATACGCAAGGGTATCCCCTCAGCATAAATTACGAATTACTCAGCAATTATTAAAACATGGTGAGGTTGTGGCAGTAACCGGGGATGGCGTGAATGATGCCCCCGCCCTTAAGGCGGCACACATAGGAATCGCAATGGGCAGGACAGGAACAGATGTAGCAAAAGAGGCGTCTGATGCCGTCCTTGCAGATGATAACTTTGCGAGCATCTTTGCAGCAGTTGAGGAGGGACGAGTAGTATACGATAATATTAAAAAAGTTACCCTCTTTCTTATATCCTGTGGTTTTGGAGAATTAATTGCTATTATTGCAACATTACTTATGGGATTTCCCATCCCCTATATCGCTGCGCAAATACTCTGGCTGAACCTTGTGACAAATGGGCTGCAAGACGTTGCCCTCGCCTTCGAACCAGCAGAGAAAGGTGTCTTGTGGAGACCGCCAAGGCATCCAAAAGAAGGTATTCTGACGAGCCTTATGGTACAGAGGACTTTTTTCATGGGAACCATTATGGCTGTTGGAACAGTTTTCATGTTTATATCGAATCTCAGCTCAGGTGTGCCTTTAGAACAAGCACGCACAGTGGCTCTTACGACTATGGTCTTTTTCCAGTTTTATCAGGCGCTTAACTGCCGTTCTGAGACGCTATCCATTTTCAAAATGAATCCTATGGCCAATCCTTTTTTATTCTTAAGCATGATAGCAGCCTTCTTTGCCCACCTCGCAGTACTTTATGTACCTGCCTTCCAGTGGGTTTTCAGGACAGTACCGCTTACAGGAAAAGAATGGATAAGCATTGCATCAATAACGATAACAATTGTCATTGCCGTTGAGATTGATAAATGGATAAGACGGCGGTGGCTTTTGAAAATTTAAAACGTGCATCTGATGGTAAATTTTATTATAGTAAAAATATGTAAAATTTACGGTATTTCTTTCTTGAAATGAGGAGTAATCCATGTTAAGGAATATAAAAAATCTATTTGGATATAAATCCACGCCGGGGATGGTACTATCGGAGAGATATATGATTTCTTTTTCGAAGACGAGACATGGCGGTACGATATCTCGTAGTAGATGTCGAAACCTGGCTCCTGGATCGAAAAGTCCTCATATCTCCGGCAGTTTTGGCCAGACAGAGTGGGAATCGCGATATTTTCCCGTTACGCTCACCCAGCAGCAGGTAAAAAACAGCCCCGATATCGATACGCACAAACCGGTCTTCCGCCAGCATCAAATCGAGTTGCACAACTATTATGGATGGCCCCTGTACTGGCATGTGGGTGTACCTTATAATACCCCCCCGGTTACCCATATCTCGGAAACAGAAAAAGGAAAGGCCTCAACCCGGGAAGATGAACGTGATTCACACTTGAGAAGCATGAGGGAAGTGAAAAACTATCACATTCATGCAATCGATGGTGAAATCGGCCATGTGTCTGATTTCCTCATTGATGATAAAACATGGGTTATCAGATATATCGTGGTAGATACGGGAAGTTGGTTGCCGGGTAAGAAGATACTGATTGCACCGCTGTGGATAGACAAAGTGCGCTGGGAAGAATCAAAGGTGTACGTGGATTTGCCTAAGGAAATGATTGAAAACAGCACGAAATACGACACCTCCTGCTCTGTCGCTTCATGATTCTCCCACAACAATACCGCCGTGCGATGCAACGCCATATCATACGGCTTGGCCCTGTTGCCCAAGAGCTCTCCCACCCCGCTGGTCTCCGAAAGCCATCGCTCAGTTTTCCGCTCGCTGCCCGGATGCACCATTCTCTCCACGATGAGCATCTTGGCATACGTGATTTGTTCCCCGGTAAATCCAAGACCTTTTCCTATCGTATCAAATCCGTATTCATCCATGTGGCAAGCTCCTTCCACTTCTCTTCCGGCAGAGAAAGCTGTCCAAGGGGTTCAACACGATGTGCTGTCGTGGCCCAGAAGGGGGTACGAACGGATTCAATGAGTTGGTGCTGTATATATCTCTTCTTGCCATTCGCCTTTTTAGATTTTTCACGGATAAACATAACGATAGTATACCGGGAAAAGACCGCAAAGACAAGGGAAGTAATTATACTCAGGCACTACATTTGAAATCCTGTAACAATTTAGTTTTTTGAAAAATTCCAATAATGGCGATGTTTGCCGCGCAGT
>CAZBCT010000170.1:0-5364 GCA_964490485.1 uncultured Candidatus Brocadia sp.
TACACGGTGCGGTAAACATCGTCACTATTGAATTTTTTCAGAAAACTAAATTGTTGCCAAATATTACACTTTTACCAAAGTATTTTCAAGACAACTTCGTATCATAGACTCTGAAATGATACCGTGGCGAACGATCTCAAAACCCTCGTTTTTCAGCTTCAGTACCGTAGAAGGAGAACGAAAACGTGTCGAACCGCCGTCGAGGATTATATGGATCTTCCCCTTAAAGTCCATTAACACCTGTTGTGCATCTGTGGACGGAGGATATCCGGAAATATTTGCACTCGTAGTAACAATGGGCACTTTTGCCATGCGGATCAAATTCCTTGCCGCCGTATCATCGGGGAATCGTATACTGATATCCGACCCATCCTTTAAAGGGAAAACAATTGCTAATGCCCCCGGCCAAAAAAATTTTATCAATTTCTTTGCCGTGCCGGAAAAATGATCGACATACTTTTTCACATCATCATGGTCGGCAATCATCAGGGTAAGTCTCTTTTCTTCGCCTCGTTTCTTTGTTTTATAGATACGTTCGATGGCTTTCGCATTATCTCTATGCACTCCCAGGCCATATACCGTTTCTGTAGGAAAGGCAACCAGCTCTCCCTCCCGTAATGCACAAGCAGCCTTTGTTATATGATCTGAATACAGGTTTTGATCTCTTAGGTTCAGAACTCGCGTTACCATCGCTACCGCCTAAAACAGCATATTTACGAAACGCACCGTGGTGGTGACATTCGTCACATCAAAGGCACAAAATAGAATTATTTTCGAATCGTGGGCATCACTGAATTGTAAATGCATATGGACATCTCCGGATAGTCTAAATGCTTAGCGTCCATATTTCAACTTCTTTTATGCCTTGACAATAAATTACGAAATTTGTTAGAGTCTTCTGCATGGAACAAAAGACTCGCAAAATGACCTATCTTTTCGTAATTTTCAGTGTCTTCTCTGTCTTCATCTCCCAGGGCAAACCTTCACTCTTTTCCGCAGAAAATGTGATGAACGTCGACGAAATTATGCCGGGCATGAAGGGCTACGGCAAGACCGTTTTCACCGGTGACCGCATAGAAATATTTAATGTCGAAGTATTGGGTATTTTACGAAACTGGGAAGCGAAGAGCAATATGATTTTGGTCCGGTTGTCGGGTGGTCCTTTGGAAAAATCGGGTATTATTGCTGGTATGAGCGGCAGTCCTGTTTATATCAATAACCGGCTTATAGGCGCTGTGGCCTATGGATGGAGCTTTGCAAAAGAACCGATTGCCGGAATTACCCCGATTGAAGAAATGAAAAGTACCCTCCTCAATATTCCCCCAGAGGGAAAAGGTATTTTGCCGGTCTCGGCAGAGTGGGACACCCCATCCTTTTCTCAGGAGGAACTGCTCGCAAAACCGACGGCAACTTCTTTGATACCGCAGGAATCAACGGGCCACGATACCGGGAAAACAACCCTTACGCCGATTCTCTCTCCCTTAGTGGTGTCAGGGGTTGAAAGCGAAGCGTTGAAAAAAATGCAACCGCTCTTTCATACGTATGGATGGTATCCCGTACAAGGGGGGAGTTATGTCCTTTCAGCGGATCATCCGGAAAAGAGCAGGCTTGTTCCGGGGGCGTCAGTGGCAGCCATCCTGATCAGGGGTGACCTGAGTGCGGCTGTTGTTGGAACGGTAACTTACGTGGAGGGAGATAACGTTCTTGCCTTTGGCCATCCTTTTCTCCAAACGGGAAAGGCAGACCTTCCCATGTCTTCTGCCTATGTTTATACGGTCCTCTGCAGCCAGTCGAATTCTGTGAAAATGGCGTCTCCGGGAGAAATTGTTGGCAGGATACGTCAGGATAGGAGGTCCGGGATTGCCGGTATTCTTGGAGAGTCATCGCGGATGATCCCTTGCTGTATCGAAGTGGAAGGTTCGCAAAAACTCAAATACGATTTTGAGATTGTGGACAATAAACTTTTAACCCCCAGCCTTATCTTAATGGCCGCACAAAGCGCGGTGTTATCCACCGAACGCAAAGTAGGGGAAAAATCGGTGCATATAAAATTATCAACTCACATCGAAGGTTATGAAGACCCTGTCGTTATCGAAAATGTTTTTTATGAACTTGACCAATCATGGTTTTCTCTGAACCATATCGTTCAGCCTTTTACGATGATCATTAACAATCAATTTCGGCAGGTGCATCCAACCAGGATCGATCTGAAAATTACGCTCTTGGATACCCGAAAAACAGCCTACATTGAATCGGTCAGGGTGGATAAAAAACAGGTAAAACCGGGAGATACGCTTCAGGTCGATGTGTGCCTGAAACCTTTTACCGGAGAAAAGTTTTATCAAACCGTGCTTATGCACATACCTGAAGACGCCCTTCCCGGAAGCATGTTAAACCTTACCGCCTGTGACGCTACCTATGGTCAGGCATTGAATCTGGGGCGGTCTGCCGGAAGGTACTTTCCCACGAATTTTGAACAACTCATACGATATGTCGAAAATATGGAGCGAAATAACAATCTCATGGTGCGTATCCTGCTGACAAAAAAAGGAATTACGTATAAAGGCGAGGGATTCCCGTCTCTTCCGGCATCTATGCTTTCCATTATGAGCTTTTCCAATTACAGCGGAGTCGGCCCTCTTTTTGACGAAGTGGTATGCCGGATTCCGATGGAATACGTGCTCAACGGAAATCAAACAATCCCCATATCAGTTAAGTAAAAGGAACCATTATGAAAGGTCTTGCATTACGATACATCTGCATGGTATTTACCCTTATTCTCTTTACTTCTTTTGCTTTTGGTACCACAACGAACACGTGGACACAATCGACAGAATCTGATTTCAGCAAAGGCAGTATCCAGGATGTCTCTATCAATAATAAAGGGGAAATACGGCTTTCTCCCATCATAGAGGCTGTCGCGGGCATCAAAGGCGCCTTTGTCTGGTCAATAGCCTCAGATTTACAAAATCGGGTGTTCGCCGGTACGGGTGATCCCGGAGCGGTTTATCTGATAAAGGATGGTTTAGAGGCTGTTGAACTCTTCAAATCTCCGGAATTATATATCCAGAGTCTTGTTGCTGATAAATCCGGCAATCTCTATGCAGGGACTGCACCCAGGGGTATCATTTATAAAATAAATACCCGCGGCGAGGCTGTCGTATTTTGCAGCCTGCCGGTGCCCTATATATGGGATATGTCCGTGGACAGCAATTCCAATCTCTTTGCTGCGACAGGAAATGATGGCATTCTGTTCAAAATATCTCCGGATGGCATACCGGCCGTTTTCTTTGACTCGCCGGAGACCAATCTCCTGGATGTACTCCACGACCGATATGACAATATCTATGTTGGCACAGAACCGAATGGTTTGGTATATAAAATAACGCCGTCAGGACAGCCGCAGGTGCTCTATGATGCAAGTGAAGGTGAAATCCATTGTCTTTCGATAGATTCCACAGGGAATATTTACGCCGGAACGGCATCAGGCGCTCAGGCACAAGTGCCTGTGTCTCAGCCATCCCAGCCACCCGTACAAGCCGGAGCCATTACCTCTCTTTTTAAGGAAGAAAAATCATGGGATTTAAACCTCCCGGAAGAATTCCCCATGGCGCAATCGGCACCCCTGCAACAGCCAAAAGCGGTATCGAAGGGTATAGAAGCGCCTCCAAAGACCACAGGTCTTCCAATCGCACCAAACTACGTTTATAAAATCAGCCAGGAAGGGCTTGCTCAAAAAAAACTGGAAGCCAGTCAGGCGTTTATACTCGGCATGTCCCTTGACGCGCAGGAAAATTTGTATGTGGTTACAGGGAATACCTCCGGGGTGTATAAAATTTCCGGTGATGAAAGCACAAGCAGTCTGGCGCGCATAGAGGAGGTGCAGGCGTTATGCTGCCTCAATACCGACAAAAATGAACTCTATTTCGGCACGGGCAACATGGGAAGAGTTTATAAGATATCGCCGTCATTTATGAAAGAGGGAAGTTTTATATCAAATGTGCTTGATACCACTGCGCCATCGGATTGGGGGTGTATTTATTGGACAGACATACAGCCGGAAGGCACAAAGCTCACCCTGTCCACCCGTTCAGGAAACGGAGAAAAACCCGATGTTGCCTGGAACGGGTGGTCTGCACCCTATACGATAACGGGGGAAAGAATCACAAGCCCCCCTGCACGTTTTATTCAATACAAAGCTATTCTCCAGACAAAGAACGGCGATTCAACCCCTGTTTTAAGCACGGTATCACTCTCATATCTTCCAAAAAACCAGCCGCCCAGGATCATCAGTTTTGTGGTAGAAAAGGAGCTTTCGCCGGTATCACAAAAACCGCCTGAGACAAAAACTGATGGCAAAGTAGAATCGAGGCCCCAGGGAACTGCTGGCCAAAAGCCTCATCATCAGATTGCCCAAAAAAATATTCAATGGGAGGCGGAAGACCCAAATAACGATACGCTGCAATTGACCATGTATTACCGGGGCATTGATGAAAAGATGTGGAAGGTTATCGATAAGAATACACAAAAAAAGGGTTCGTTTCCATGGGATACCTTGCGCCTGCCTGATGGTGAATACCAGGTAAGGCTGGTCGTAAGCGATGATCCTGATAACCCGCCTGAGACTGCGTTCAGCGCTGAGAAAACGATTGAACCTGTAGTAATTGATAACACAAGGCCAGACATTAAGTCGTTGAATGCGGTGGCTGGAACGGGGGGGCGGTATGTCATTTCCGGCACTGCGAAGGACGAGTACAGTAAGATTGTAAAGGTGCAATACACTATTGATGGGCAGGAATGGGTCGTGGCGTATCCTGTGGATGGAGTCTTCGATAGCCTCGATGAATCATTTCAAATCACCACCAGGCCCCTTATGCCGGGTGATTATACCCTGGTTGTCAATGCATTTGATAACGAGGGGAATATTGGGATTAAGAAGGTGTTGTTTGAGGTGAAATGAATAGGGATACCGGTTTTCCGCAGGTATTTTCCAGAAAAAAGTTTTTATCACTTCAGATTTTTCTTTGTGTCCTTTTTGTCTTTGTGGTAAAGTATGGAGAAATGTTAAGAAATGCGGGGCGTGGCTCAGTTTGGCTAGAGCGCGACGTTCGGGACGTCGAGGTCGGAGGTTCAAATCCTCTCGCCCCGACCAACTTTACTGAGAGAGATCCGATTCTTTATCATGAAGGTGGTGTAATCTCGCAGAGTGAGACTGCTGATGACAGAGGGTTGTGGGGTTATAGAAATCAAAATTAAATAATTACAGTAAACGTAGTAAATAAGTTGACATGTACTGGTCATTGCGAACGACAGCGAAGCCGAAGTTGCGAGCCCAAGCGAAGCAAACCCATGAGATTCCTCGCT
>CAZBCT010000171.1:0-5314 GCA_964490485.1 uncultured Candidatus Brocadia sp.
CGACGGCAGGCTATGAAGCCAGCGGCACGAGCAACATGAAGTTTATGATGAACGGTGCGCTGACCATCGGCACGCGAGACGGTGCGACTATCGAAATGGCAGAGGAAGCTGGCGAGGAGAACTTTTTCCTGTTTGGACTGACTGCCCAACAGGTAGCCGACAGCCGCAGTTGGTACAATCCGCACTGGCACTATGATAACGATCCAGAAACGCGCGCAGCACTCGACTTGATATTCTCTGACCATTTCAGCCGATATGAACCGGGCGTTTTCGCGCCGTTGTGTGACACCCTGTTGACGCGGGGCGACCATTATATGCATCTGGCCGACCTCAAGGCGTATCTCGAGGCAGATCAGCGGCTGTGTGAATTGTATGCCAACCCGCAGGAATGGGCGCGCAAGGCCATTCTGAATGTGGCCGGCTCCGGAAAGTTTTCAAGCGACCGCACGATTGCAGAGTATGCTGCCGATATCTGGAAGGTGAAGCCATGCCCGGTGTTATGCCCGGTGTAATGAAGCAGCAAGCATTCGACTGAGCTCATGACGAAGCATCTGGGATTTGGATTGCTTTGCGGAGTTTACACTGAGCAAAGCGAATGTGCTCGCAACGATAACTTTCTTTCTACGTTCACGAGATAAATTTGGTGCCTTTGGCAGCGACTTTATAGCTCCCCTCTAAAAAGAGGGGTTGGGGGTGTGTTATGGCCGATCTACACACCCCTGTATCCCCTCTTTTTAGAGGGGAAATTACCGGTTTGAAATTCCTATACATAAACCTAGCGCAGCATAGCGCAACCAAATTGACCACCCCTCAATCCCCTTCGCAAGGAGGGAGGAAAGGGGACGTAAAAAAACTTACAAAAAAAGAAGTGTTTACAGAGTAATACTATAAAAACCAAACAGGTGATGAATTATGACAACACCCATTAAGCCGCTCACAAAACGTCCGGCATGGAATGCCCTCGACGCGCACTACAAAAAAATTCGATCACTGCATCTTCGCACGCTTTTCGCCGATGACCCAAAACGTGGTGAGCGCATGACCGCCGAGGCGGCAGGCATTTATCTGGATTACTCGAAAAATCGCATTACCGATGAAACCCTCAAACTCCTTGTTCAATTGGCTGAGGAATCCGGCCTGCGAGAGCGAATCGATGCTATGTTTCGCGGGGAGAAGATAAACATCACGGAGAACCGGGCCGTTTTGCACGTGGCACTGCGTTCCCCACGAGGGACATCTATTCTCGTAGATGGTAAAAATGTGGTGCCTCAGGTACATGCCGTCCTCGACAAGATGGCTGACTTTTCCAACCGCGTCCGGCAAGACACGTGGAAGGGCCATACGGGCAAATCCATACGCAACATCATCAATATCGGCATCGGAGGTTCTGACCTTGGGCCGGTAATGGCCTACGAGGCGCTCCGGCATTACAGCGACCGCCGCATGACGTTCCGGTTTGTTTCAAACGTGGACGGCACTGATTTCGCGGAAGCAGTTCAAGACCTCGACCCTGAAGAGACTCTTTTTGTCGTCTCATCAAAAACATTTACCACCCTGGAGACCATGACGAATGCCCACACCGCCCGTGCGTGGCTGCTGAAGGGACTTGGCGGCAATGAAAAGTCCGTGGCAAAACACTTTGTCGCGGTGTCGACGAACGAAGCTGAAGTGGCGAAATTTGGCATCGATACCGCTAATATGTTCGGATTCTGGGATTGGGTCGGCGGGCGGTATTCGATGGACTCTGCGATCGGCCTTTCGACAATGCTGGCAATCGGTCCGGACAACTTCAGAGCGATGCTGAACGGATTCCATCAGATGGACGAGCATTTTCGCATCACTCCGTTTGACCGTAATCTGCCGGTGCTTATGGCCTTGCTGACCATCTGGTATACCGGTTTTTTTGATGCCCATACTATTGCGGTCTTGCCCTATGAGCAGTACCTTAAACGTTTTCCGGCATATCTTCAGCAATTGACCATGGAGAGTAATGGCAAATATATTACGCTTGACGGAATGAAGGTTGATTATCAGACCAGCCCGATCTACTGGGGCGAACCTGGCACCAACGGACAGCACTCTTTCTATCAGTTGATTCATCAGGGGACACGACTTATTCCCTGCGATTTCATAGCATTCGGCGCGTCGCTCAACCCTCTTGGACGGCACCATGATATCCTGATGGCAAATGTTTTTGCCCAGGCCGAGGCGCTGGCCTTCGGCAAGACGGCGGAGCAGGTACAGGCCGATGGAACACCGGAATGGCTCGTGCCGCACCGGGTTTTTGAGGGGAATCGTCCGTCGAATCTCATCATGGCAGACCGGCTCACACCGGAAATACTCGGTAAACTCGTTGCCCTCTATGAGCATGGTGTCTTCACCCAGGGTGTTATCTGGCAGATTGACTCGTTTGACCAGTGGGGTGTAGAACTGGGCAAGGTGCTGGCTCAACGCATCGTCCCTGAACTTGAGGGCAAAGGTGAGCCTGAGCTTGCGCATGACAGTTCGACAAACAATCTGATACGTCGCTATCGCAGGGGCAAATTATGAGCCGTAGCAGGAAGGATGGAATATCGGCATTGCGTTTCATTAATATTTTACAAGACATATTTTTACGTTCTCTGCTCAAGACATGCAGGGACACGTTTCAGCAAAAAAACGTAGCGCCGATCCCTTCCCCGATCTATAGTAAACGCAAAAAGAAGGTTGTCATTGCGAGTGAAGCGAAGCAATCTAAACCTTGGGGGATTGCTTCGTCGTTCCTCCTCGCAATGACAATGGGGTGTATTCCCAATATTTTGCAAAAAATGAAAGAACGGTATGGCTGAGTACATCTTATAAAATTGTAGCGGCAAGGCGTGTCTTGCCATCGCAGTAGGGTGGGCATCGCCCACCAAAAAATAGGTAATGTGAGCGAGTGCGTGATGTTTGGTGGGCGATGCCCACCCGATTAACCCGATTTACAAAAATCGGGAATGCACCCATAACAATGTTTATGCATACATTATTGCTGAAACGCTATACGAATACCTAACGCAGCAAAGCCGCAACTAAATCCTCCTTTATCGGTAGGACAAGCATCCCCGCTTGTCATCATGATGTCAACCGGGACGGTTGACCTACCTCATGGGCGAAGGGGGTTGTAAAAAAAATTGTCAAAAAGAGAAGATTTTACAAGGGAATATTACAGAAAGATTTACGGAAAGGAGTTTCTATGGCACTTGTTTCATCAAAGAAAATGTTTCAGATGGCTTACAAGAACGGCTACGCCATTGGCGCGTTCAATGTCAACAATATGGAGATTATTCAAGGCATCATGACGGCCGTTTGGGAAGAAAAGGCGCCGGTTATTCTCCAGATTTCAAAAGGGGCGCGCGAATACGCCAGCATAAGTTATCTGAGGGCGATTATTGATGTTGCGGTGAAGGAAAACCCTGATATTCCCGTCTGCATGCACCTTGACCACGGCGACACCTTTGAACTGTGCAAGCAGTGTGTTGATGATGGTTATACTTCTGTCATGGTTGATGCCTCCCATTTTTCTTTTGAGGAGAATGTCAAGATTACCAAAAAAGTCGTTGAATATGCACACGCCCGCGGAGTGGTAGTTGAGGCCGAATTAGGTCAGCTCGGCGGTATCGAAGAGCATGTTGTCGGCATAAGCGCTGATGATGTGTTGAAACATCTGACCGACCCAAACCAGGTGGTTGAGTTTGTGGAAAAGACCGGCTGCGATTCGCTTGCCATTGCCTGCGGCACCAGTCACGGCGCGTACAAATTCAAATCCGAACCGAAACTCGCTTTTGACGTAATTGAGGCTGTCGGCAAAAAACTTCCCGGTTTTCCCCTGGTGATGCACGGCGCAAGCAGTGTACTGCCTGAGTTCAAGGAATTGATCAACAAGTACGGCGGCAGGATGCCTGACGCCATGGGTGTGCCTGAGAGCGCCATCTCCAGGGCGGCAAAGATGGCGGTCTGTAAGGTCAACATCGATACCGACCTGCGTATGGCGATGACTGCCAAAATACGGCAGGTCTTTGCAGAAAAGCCCGGCGAGTTCGATCCCCGCAAGTATCTTGGGCCTGCCAGAGAGGCTATTGCAGGCATGGTAAAGCATAAACTCTCCGTTTTGGGTTGTGCAGGAAAGGCCGCTGAGTGCTCTTAAAGGCCTTTTTTCGAGAAAGGTTCGTGGGTTATTTTGAATTCTTCAAACGAAAAAGATGTGATTGCCCTTGATGCAATCCATGCGGGGTTGACGCAGGAAGAGTTTTTTCTGGAGTACCTCCCCACCGTTTCTCTTGCCGATAACCGGTGTGTTGGAGCCGAGGCGCTGGCCAGGTGGCGACGGCCTTCGGGGGTGGTGCCGCCGCATGTATTCATTCCACTGATCGAGCAAACGCCCCTCTCGGGCTTGCTCACCTACTGGGTGATTGAAACCGTGGCGAAGGAGTTGGGCGAGTGGCTCCAAAGTCATGAGGAGTTCCACATCGCCGTCAATGTACCGCCGGAAATCCTGGGACGGGGCGGGCTGGAGTACGTAGCGACGAAGACGGGGTTGGACAAACTCAGGCGGCAGTTTATCCTCGAGGTGACCGAGCGGGGGCTGCCCGACCAGATGGGCGTCGACGCCGTTGCAGCATGGTCCCGGACTGGCCTCCGGATCGCCCTCGACGACGTAACGCTGAGCGGGGCGAATCTCGCCGTTTTGTCACGCTGCCCCTTCAATGTCCTCAAGATCGATAGCTTACACGTTTCCCAGATCACGCCTGCCTGCCCCAGCCCGGAGTGGCTCGGCGGCCTGTCGGCTGTGCTCCAATCGGCCCGGGTGGAAGTGATCGCCGAAGGGGTAGAAACAGAGGCACAGGTTAATGCCCTCCGGACGGCGGGGGTGCCTATGGCTCAGGGGTTTTACTTTTCGACCCCCGTTCCTGCTGAGGAGTTGAAGAGATACTATGCCAGGATGAACGAAAGGAAAACGTAGGGCGATAGAACCAGACGGTAGAACATGTACCAATTTAGTTTTTTGAAAAAGTAGGGGCGAAGCATTTGCTATCGCTGGTATACATGTGTTCATATACAAGCCAGCAAATGCTTCGCCCCTACACTGCGCGGTAAAGTATCACCATTATTTGAATTTTTCAAAAAACTACATTGTTACAATAATTTTACTTTATATGAGAGGATTTTAAAGCAATAAATAGCTGGAATAGGCCATTTGCAAAGCTTTTCAAGCCTCGCGGACACTCAGGAAAAACGATGGGAGGGTACATGGAAAATCCATTATCAAACAAAGAGCTGGAACTGATGAACGCCT
>CAZBCT010000172.1:0-5277 GCA_964490485.1 uncultured Candidatus Brocadia sp.
GGCTTAAAGATCCACTACTTTGCGCCCCCTGATCACTCAGGGTTTACCTTTGTCGTTGTGCTTTCTAACGGTAGTATTTTAAGCAAAATAAACACCGCATAACAATAAAATTAAATTTTTAATGAGGTTTTTCTTTATTCCTTGATTTTAGAATACTTATAGACAATACAACGCAGATGTAAAAAACAACCGATTATGGGAAAAAGATAAAAAGTGTGTCATGACACACTTGTGTAACTGCCACACTTGTGTGCCATGACACACTTTTTGGCATGTCATCTTAAAGACAACGAACGCTATAGTCGCTATAAGCCGAAGGTGAATGTCTTGCTCAAATAGATTCTTCGCGGAATTTGTCCTGGGCAATAAACGAGATGCTTCGCCGCGCTCAGGATGACAAGAAGGTGAAGGAATTGGAATACCAGTGACAGGGCATTTTCTGGTAAGAATTCCCTTAATCCAGACAGGATTGACTCACGAATTTGATGCTTCGCCTGACTGTCAGTCAGACAGGGATATTGTCTTTTCCGACTCACCCGGGATGGGCGATACATTTTCGGATGCCATTTCCCTTGACTGTCTTTGTATTACTGATAAAATGATTAATCTTTTGTATCTTTTATCTTAATCAAGTCTTTACTTACGTTTTCCGGGACACACATATGGAGCATTACGAACAGGAACGCCTTGACAAACTCAATAAACTGCGTGAAAAAGGGATTGAACCCTATGGGAAGCGATACGACAATACGAAATCGATACAGTCGATTTTGGATAGCTTTATCGCAGACCGTGATGACATAAAGGTCAAGACCGCCGGGCGCATCTCTACCATGCGGCCGCATGGAAAGACGGCATTTCTAGACATAAGAGACTGGACGGGGAAGATACAGGTCTACATAAAACTGGACAAGGTCGGTCCTGAAAAATTTGAGATATTTAAATTACTCGACCTCGGCGATATCGTTGGCGCGGAAGGCACACTCTTTAAGACCAGAACCGGTGAGATAACGATTTATGCCGACGATTTTACCATCCTGACAAAATCCCTCTTAACGCCGCCAGAGAAGTGGCACGGACTTAAAGACGTGGAACTACGGCACCGGCAGCGTTACGTCGATTTATTTACCAATACGGAGGTCATGGATACCTTCCTGAAACGGATAAAGATCATGAAACATATACGGAAATTCCTCGACGACCGGGGGTTTGTGGAAGTGGAGACGCCCATGATGCAGTCCATTCCCGGCGGCGCCGTGGCACGGCCTTTCATCACCCACCATAATGCCCTCGATATTGATCTCTATCTGAGAATTGCGCCGGAACTCTATCTCAAGAGGCTGCTCGTTGGGGGAATGGAAAGGGTCTACGAGATCAACCGCAATTTCAGGAATGAAGGCATCTCCACAAGGCACAACCCGGAATTTACCATGATGGAGTTGTATCAGGCCTACAGTGACTATCACGGCATGATGGAACTTACCGAAAGCGTGGTGACATCGCTGGTAAAAGAGCTTTATGGAGGATACGAGATACCCTTTGGGGAACGGAAGATTGATATGACCCCTCCCTGGCGACGCGCAACTTTTTGTGAATTGTTGAAAGAATGCAGTGGTGTGAGTTTTGAAGACGAGGCCGGGCTAGCAAGGAAATCAAGAGAATTAGGACTCGAAATCCAGGGCGTTGACAGAGACAACATGGCGAACAACATCTTTGAACATCTCGTAGAACCGGCGCTGATTAACCCCACGTTTGTGTTAGACTATCCCACTTCGATTTGCCCTTTGACTAAGACATGCGAAGGTGATCCTCGTTTTGCCCAGCGGTTCGAGCTGTACATTGCCTCCATGGAAGTTGCCAATTCGTATTCTGAGCTTAACGATGCACCGGAACAGGACAAACGGTTCCGTGAACAGTTAGGCACCGAGGCCGATATTACCGGAAAGATAGACGAAGATTTCCTGACGGCCCTGAAATATGGCATGCCGCCGGCCGGTGGCCTTGGAATCGGCATTGACAGGCTTATCATGATCCTCACCAACAATATCTCCATCAGAGAAGTCATCCTCTTCCCGCTCCTGAAACCAAAATAAGTAAAAACATGCAAAGCAAACCACAGAGGCACGAAGGCACAGAAAAACCAATTTATTATAACGAAGAATTATCTGGTAAAATTATAGCATCTGCGATTGAGGTACACCGTAATCTTGGTCCCGGTCTGTTAGAATCTGCTTATGAAGAATGTTTTTGTCACGAATTACACTTACGAGGAATACCCCTTGAAAGACAAAAGCCATTACCTTTAGAATACAAAGGCATCAAACTTGGTTGTGGATACCGGATGGATATATTAGTTGATAACAAAATTGTAGTCGAACTCAAGTGTGTTGATGAAATCACACCTGTGCACGTGGCGCAACTGTTAACGTATTTGAAACTATCTGGAATCAAAGTTGGTTTAATTATTAATTTTTATACGACTGTATTGAAAGATGGAATTAGGAGACTTGTATTATAATCATCTTTGTGTCTCCGTGCCTCTGTGGTTTTGTTGTCAATAAAAAATGGCAAAGATTAGCAAACCCCTCTATGTTGCAATCTCTCTGGATATCGACCCGGATGCCAATAGTGCCGTTAAAGGAAGGTATGATGCCCTTTCTTCTCCGGTAGAGCATGGCGCGGTACGTATAGAGGCCTGCAAAAGAGGATTGCAAAAGATCCTGGAACTCCTGGATATCTATGATATAAACGCCACCCTGTTCTATGAGGCAAGAACGGCACAGATGCTCGTTGCGGATGAAGTGGATTTGCCTAAATTATCTGAAAGACACGAGGTATCTTGCCATTCACTGAAACACGAGGATTATTTGGGCAAGGCATCAGGTGTGCCTATGGAAGAAGCATCCATTGAAGAATCAATAACAAAGGCAAAAGAAATTTTGGAGAAAATATTTAGACGGGAGTTGAGGGGATTTCGGGCGCCCTATACAAAGATCAATCAGGCAGTAGTAAACGTTTTAGATCGACTGGGGTTTCGGTACGATTCGTCCGAAACGGTAGCCCTGGGCGCCGAATGGAAGGGACATCCTTTTCCCCTGGAAAAGTTTAACACTGATCTGCTGGAACTGGCATTGCCCACATTTCCGGACTCAAAAGGAAAAAAGATGTCATCTTATTTATGGGCAATATTTGAAGGCCGAAGGGTTTCCAGTGACTATATTGATGCGGCCTCTCGGGCAAGAGAAACAGCCAAAGGCGGACTCTTTATATTTTCAATCCATCCCTGGCATCTGTATGTGGATTGCCAGGGGAAACCATTTCAAGAGGAACAAGCAACAAAGAATTTGGAGAATTTGGAATACATCCTCTCCCGGTTAAAACAGATGCAGGGAGTTCAAATAATCCGACAGGATGCATATTTGGACCATTGGCTGCTTCCATGACAACCAGGTAGTGTTTTATTGCAATCGTCATATGTAAGTAATAACTAAAATAAAAAATTAAATACCTTGCAATTTTCTTCATTTTTACTTTATTATTTATCTCCGCGAGAAAAACCAATTTTCGTAACAATTTAACTTTTTGAAAAATTCCAATAATAGCAGGGTAGGGGCAAAGCATTTGCTATAATTGGCATAAATGTGTTCATACCCAAGTGGCAAATGCTTCGCCCCTACTTTTTCAAAAAACTAAATTGTTACCAATTTTCTATCAATTTCCCATGATTTCGTGAGGTACCATTGAACGAGCAGAAAACACTTATACCGAAGAATTTTCTCTTCGTCACCATCAGCGCCTTGATTGCTGACATCGCTTGGCACGTCGCCAAGGAGGGACACAATGTTAAGTTTTATACTGAAAGTGAAGAGGACAAAGAGGTCGGCGACGGATTTGTACAAAAAGTAGACAATTGGGAAACCGAAGTCGCCTGGGCAGACGTAATCGTCTTTGACGACGTCCTCGGACAAGGGACAAAAGCACAACGATTACGACAACAAGGGAAAAACGTGGTCGGGGGAACACCGTACACGGACAAGCTCGAAGACGATCGCACCTTCGGGCAAGAAGAACTCAAAAAGTACGGTATCCCAATCATCCCTTACAAGGAGTTCACAAACTTTGGAGATGCCATGACCTACGTCCACCAAAACCCCGGACGCTACGTCATCAAGCCAAGCGGAGAATCACAAAACACGAAAGGACTCCTCTTTGTCGGCGAAGAGGAAGACGGAAAAGACGTCATACAAGTACTCGATGATTACAAAAAAGCGCTTGCGAAAAAAATACCGGTCTTCCAACTCCAAAAACGTATCACAGGCGTGGAAATCGCGGTCGGGGCGTTCTTTAACGGAAAAGAATTCGTCCTCCCCATCAACGTCAACTTCGAACACAAAAAACTCTTCCCGGGAAACCTCGGGCCCTCAACAGGAGAAATGGGAACTTCGATGTTCTGGTCTGGACCGAACAAAATCTTCAACACGACACTCAAAAAGTTCGCACATAAACTTGCAGAAGAACAGTATGTAGGCTATGTAGACATCAACTGCATTGTGAACAATAACGGCATCTACCCGCTCGAGTGGACTTCGCGCTTTGGCTACCCCACTATCAGCATACAACAAGAAGGAATGCTCACCCCCATCGGAGAATTTCTCCATGGAATTGCAACCGGAAGACTCAAAGAAATCAAAATCAAAAAGGGATTTCAAATAGGCGTACGACTCGTCGTACCACCATTCCCCTTTAAAGATAAGGAAACATTCAGGATCAAATCAAAGGACGCGATCATTCACTTCAAGAAAAAACCAGCAGAAGGAATACACATAGAAGACGTTAAACTCGTCAACGACGAATGGATTATCACGGGAAACACAGGGGTCGTGCTCATCGTATGCGGAACAGGGCAAACCATGAGAGAGGCACAGGCACAAGTCTACAAAAGAATCAAAAACATCATCATACCACACGTCTACTACAGAGACGACATCGGCGAGCGATGGTTCGAAGATTCAGACAAACTCCACACGTGGGGATATTTGAGAGAAACGTGAGCTGAGACCAGAGGTCAGATCCCAGAAAACAGAAGATTGCAGGAAGAACAGGATATATTTTATATTCATGGCCTGACCCATAGACCCATGATAACCCCAAAAGCTAAAACCTGCTTGACAGGGATACGCACTACTATACTATAGTATTACCCTGTAAAAACTTCTTTTTTGGTAACAATTTAGTTTTTTGAAAAAGCAGGGGCGAAGCATTTGCCAGTTTGGGTAT
>CAZBCT010000173.1:0-5219 GCA_964490485.1 uncultured Candidatus Brocadia sp.
CATATCTTTGCAATTTCCAAATCCTGAAAGGATGTCATGATTATAGCCAATTGAAGCATTTTTGTCTGTTAACCCCGCAGGGGTGACATTGATTTTTTATGCCGGTGTAATGGTAATTTTATTTCACCCCTTCAGGGTTGTAGATTTTATCTGCCCATGGTTCTATAATTATTTCAGCCCGTCGGGCTTTTTTACTGCATCCTTGTCGTGAGCCTTGCCGAACGAGCGGATTTGTTTTTATTACGTGTGAATACCTTCAAGTACACCACACTTACAGAGAAAGGGGTTTTTCAAAAAGCTAAAGTGTTACGATTATAGATATTCAGATTACGCGCCTGCCGAAATTCCTGATTCTGCCAGTCCACCCCCTTGATCCCCCGCCAGCGGGGGACAACAAGAGGATGCCAGCAGTGGACAACTACCCGTCGCATTTCCGATTGTTTTCATACCGTTGTAAGTCACAAGGGACAAGCATGGACAAACGGGGTTTATCCATGCCACCAGAAAACCGTTTAACTTAACACCTATGCCCTCCCCCCCCTTCCCACGCTCTGGTTCTTTACCAATTTCCTTCTCCAGATTTTTTGCTCGTCGGAAATGTTGACATTCCCTGATGTCTATAGGAACCGTATTAAATAAGCTGACATGTGCTGGCCATTGCGATCACATTCGCGGAGTTCACACTGAGCAAAGCGAATGTGCTCAGTGTAAACTCCGCGAAGCCGAAGTTGTGAGCCCAAGCGAAGCAAACCCATGAGATTCCTCGCTTTGCTCGGAATGACAGTCATAGGAAGATTGCTTCGGGCTAGCACCCTCACAATGACAACTTTCTTTATGCGTTTACTATAATTGTGGGATATTTATCATTATTCTCTATTCTCTAGATGCCAGCATGTTATCATAGGCCGCGTCAGTTGCGAAAGAAATATCTAGTGTTTTGTGCTGAGCGCCGCTTTCTTTTCCACCTCATCAACGATGAATTTATTGAACGAAAAGGCCGAGGTAAATGCAGGCGACACGGCATTTAGTACGTGCGTGGAATTTTCTCCGTGTTCGACAACAAAATCCATGACCAGTTTCATGCTTTCTCTATCGAGTAGTTGTGCACGAATTCCAGAAGGCAAGTAGTTTCCGAAACAATTTGCATCTATTTTATTAACCAACGATGCAGCTTGTTGTATAAAATATTTCCTGGAGTATTTCCTCATTTCCTCAAAGGTTAAATCCCTAAAATTACAGGTATTGGGGAAAAAAAGTTTTGCCTCGCAGAATACAATTTCGAAAAACTCCTTCAGATTAAAATTGGAAAGACCCTGATAATTCTCTCTCCAGAAGGCTGGAACTGCCGTTGGTCCTACCTTAATCTTTCCGGTCGCTGTTTTTGTGAAATGGACGCCGAGAAACGGATTTTTTAAATTGGGCACACGGTATATATGTTTGCGAATACAAGAGCTGTCCTTGTATTCCAGATATAAACCTTTAAAAGGAATGAGAGTGTATTTTTGCCCAACGCCAAAGTGATGGGCTATTTTATCTGCATAGGGGCCTGCACAATTGATTAAATGGCTGAATTTTATTTTACGCGTAGTAGTTCTTATTGTAGAAGCATTTTCCCTTTCTAGTATCTTCTCATTGAGAAAGATGTTGACCTTCCCCTGCAAATTATGAGCAATATGTTCAATTACTTGTTTTGGATCTATAACTGAGGTTGTGAGCGAATGTAAAGCTTCACGGAAGGTCTTTGCATTCGGTTCGAGTTCTTTTAATCTTTTTTCATCGACGACTTCTAAATCTATCCTATTTATGTCTCCCCTTTTTTTCAGCTCATAGAGAGTCTCTAGTTCTTTGTCGTCATTTGCTACTACAATCTTTCCACATCTATTTATTGATAGATTATGTCTCAGGCAGTAGTCGGTTAAAAGCCTATTCCCTTCAGCGGTAAATCTTGACTTTAAACTGTCTGGCGCGTAATAAAAACCGGCATGAAGCACACCGCTATTTCTACCACTTGCGTGACATGCTAAATTAGACTCCTTTTCTAATAACGTTATTTTCAAGTTCGGATGTCGACTGTTAAATTCTCTCGCTACAGAGAGACCAATTATACCACCTCCAATGATTACTATATCGGTTGTTATCATTTTCCCTCATTCACATGGTGATGAATCTTTTGTATTAATTCTTCAAAGTCTGATTTATCTGTGCCAAGGCATTCTGATACGATTTTCAATGCTCCAGGATCGCTGATTCCAAGATGCAGTTCAACAGCCCTCTTTACCTGCTGTTGTTCCCACACACTCTTATTACTGATCTTTTCCTCTCCTCCAAACGCCTTAATAATGCTCAAGCCAACAACATCGGCAGCAATCCTGTCGCCGGTAATAACAAGAAGGTTCGGTGTAGCTACCTTACCTTTCGTAGGTCCGCCCTTCACAAAAATCTTTGTCCCATCCAGAATGTTAAGGTGAGGTGTATAGGCCACGTTCAGCTCGGCGACAACCTCATCCCAGAAATCCGGTGCAATGAAGTAAGGGCGTTGCTGCGGATGGATAGCGCCAATAAAGTTCTTTAGTGAAATAGAGTAATTGGCATAATTATGGGTTTTAATAACAGGGACGTTGACAATCCTGTCAACAGAATAGATAACCTCTGAGACTATGGCCTTTTTTATAAATTGTCCGTGGGGAACATCTACCTCTGCCCATCCGCAATCTTCAAAAGGGACAAATTGAATATCTTCTGTATGAATCGCCTGCCATATGCCAGACTTAATGGCGTTCTTTTTTGTGGGAAGGTTAAAAATGGCAGACATGTCACCCACAAGTATCCTGGAAGCTCCAAATTCCTGAAGGAGTTTTATGAGGTATTTAATTACGAGTGGGTTTGTATTGGCAGGGCTCGGATAATGATTAACGATATTGGGTTTTATAAGGACTGATTTGCCGTGGATGTCCAGTTTTCCCAATCCGCCCAGAAGCTCTATGCCCTCTTTCAGCATGGCATAAATATCATTGCCTTGCACGATAGATACGAGGACTTTATTATCGTTTTTGTAGACATTGGAAACCTGCTGCGGATGGACCTTTTTTGTCTTTGGCCTTAAGAAGAGAAGTTTGAATACGTATCGCCAGCGAAGGTTTAAGATGAGATAAATGGATATGCCAATAACATAGGAAAGTGGGTATTTCGTAATCCGCATGTGTGTTTTATAGTAGATTTTTCAGATTGACCCAGTACTGTATTTGCTGTACTATAACAAAGCTTGAAGAAAGGTTCAAGGTCATAGATTCAGAACTAATAACAGATAAAAGACTCTATGCATACCCTGTCTCAAACTGAAAAAAATCAGATGACTTCTCTTGTTTCTCGCGTGCTTAATCAAGACAAGAGGGTTATTTTTGCTTATCTCTACGGCTCTTTTGTATGTGGGGCTTTCTTTAGAGATATAGATATATTTGTGTATATCAGCAAGGATGAAGATACTTTCGTTACTCAGTCAAGTATCAGGGATAATATCTATGCGGCGGTTACCGATGCCGGATTTCATAACATCGGTATCGATGAATTTGATGTGAGGGTTATTAACGATGCTCCTTACGATTTTGTTATAGACATTCTTGATAAAGGGACGCTCCTGGTAGATAAAAACCGGGAATTGAGGACTGATTATATAGAACGGATATCAAATCAATACAGGGTTAATTATTTTATTCTGGATGAGGCGTATCGATGAATGTTGAAAAAAAACGTATTACCCACTATCTTCACGATATTCTTTCTAATACAAGAGATATAGCAAACCTCTTGAAAGAGTACGGTGATGATGAGATTATTGGTAATAAACACCTTTTAAAAAGCCTGAAATACTCACTCCTCGAAATATCTGAGGCGATGTCACTCGTTCTGCAACATATCCTTGCAAAACAGCATGGGATTCCCGTCAAAGGATACATAGATACGATTAAAAAGGCATCTGATTATAACATTATCCCCCAGGGGCTTTCCGTATCCCTTAAACCCTTTTTCGATTTTCGAAATGCGCTCGTTCACCGGTACTGGGCAATTGACGATAAGATACTCCTGGATAATTGTAAATTGGGTCTAAAAGACTTTTTTACATTCATCGAAACGATAGAAAAACTTCTGAACGGTACTGATAAAACATGATCCTCGTCCTGTCAGGCACAGAAGAAGGCAAAGAGATCGTCAGGAGACTTCATGAGGAAGGATTGTCCCTTCTGACGACCGTTGCTACGGAATATGGCAAAAAGATGTTTGAACAGATGGGGCTGGAAACCGTTTGTTTACAGGGCCGTTTGGATGCAAACGGGTTTTCTCAACTTATTCAGGAAAAAGGAATAGATATCGTCGTGGATGCCACCCATCCGTATGCGATTGAGGTGTCTCAGAATGCCATCGATGCCTGTAAAAAAACCAATACGCAGTACCTCCGCTTCGAGAGACAGGAGATAGAGATTCCACCACATCCCTCGATCCACAAGGTTAAGACTATGGCTGAGGCCGTTGACAAGTCAAGAACACTTGGGAAAAGAATATTTCTGACAACGGGCATATCAAGCGTTGCTAAATTTATCCTCCTGAAGGATGAAAAGGAACTGTATGTACGCATCCTGCCCGTGCCGGAACACATTGCCTTGTGTCTTGATATGGGGATTCCGCCCACTCACGTCATTGCTATGCATGGCCCATTTTCAGAGGATTTGAATCGTGCTATGTTCAGACAATATCATACTAATACGATGGTGACCAAAGACAGTGGTGAGGTAGGCGGTGTGCCCGAAAAGATTCATGCAGCGATCAACGAAGGGATAGACACGATAGTCATCGAGAGACCCAGACTTGAATTCCCACAAAAATACTCGTCCATTGATGAGGTGGCAAAGGCGGTCAAGTTATTCTGTTTAAGTCCCCCTTAATAAAGGGGGATTCAGGGGGTTGTGTTTTTCTTTGGCTATTTTACAACCCCCCTAGCCCCATTTTCCAGGGGGGATTTTATACTTCTACCGTCCCAAAAACCGCTTAAATACCATGGTAGTTCCTATACAATACAATTTAATTAGATTGGGTTTTAAAAGGCAAAAACCCACCGATTTTTTATTTCCTTCGCTGGTTCAATCGTCCTCGATTGAACCGAAACGTTTGATATAATTCCGTCTCACAGCACGAGCGTTAGAGTATCGTTCAAATATATGGTTCAA
>CAZBCT010000174.1:0-5208 GCA_964490485.1 uncultured Candidatus Brocadia sp.
TGGGCTGTCAGTCTATTACGCCGGTATTTTGGATATAAAAATCTCATTATCTCATTTACCTCCTTTATGTTGCGCAGAATTGTTATGAAAAGCAGGGTCTTAGACTGATCAGTATAAGACCCTGCTTTTGGTTCATCAATTGGACTTCGCACTCCTTTTGGACCGTAATTCAGCACATGCGTGTAAATCATAGTAGTTTTAACATCCTTGTGTCCCAGCAATTCTTGAATAGTCCTAATGTCATAACCTGATTCCAAAAGATGGGTGGCGAAAGAATGGCGAAAGGTGTGACAACTTGCTCTTTTAGTAATTCCGGATGATGTTACAGCCTCTTTGACAGTTCGTTGCCTAATGGATTCATCCATGTGATGACGGCCTTCTTCGGTGGTTTTCGTGTTCTTCCATCTATTCTCCTGCGGGAAGACCCATTGCCATCGCCAATCGGCGGGCGCGTTGGGATACTTGCGATCCAAAGCGTCGGGCATTTGCACCCGTCCCCACCCTTCGGCAAGGTCTTTCTCGTGGATCGCCTTGACCTTTCGCAGATGGTCTTGAAGCGGTTTCTTAAGCAATTCAGGGAGCATCGTTATCCGGTCTTTCGCTCCTTTGCCGTCACGGACAAGAATTTCGTTTCGGGAAAAATCAATGTCCTGAACCCTAAGCCGCAGGCATTCCGTCAGGCGCAGCCCCGCACCGTACATAAGCGAGGCCATCAGCCATTTGTCGTCCGAAAGGTTCAACAATACGGCTTTCACTTCATCGCGGGTCATAACCACTGGCAGGCGTGTGGGCTTGCGGGCACGGATGACCTTGCCAAGATCGCCGACTTCGCGACCGATCACGTGGCGATAGAGGAACAGCAAAGCTGAAAGCGCCTGGTTCTGAGTTGAGGCGCTCACCTTTTCCTTTACGGCGAGATGGGTGAGGAAGTCGTTGATTTCCGGCTCAGCCATTTCCGCAGGATGTCGAACCTTATGGAAGAAGATAAACCGCTTGACCCAATGGCAATAGGTCTGCTCCGTGCGGCGGCTGTAATGACGAGAGAGAAGGGCTTCACGAAGACGGTCCATGAGTTTCGACTTGTGATCCGTTTCCGACTTGTCTGATGGACGTTTGATGGGCACGTTCGAACTTATTGTTACGGAGCGAGATTCCTGCATGGTCTTCCCTCCTCAGCGAAGACAATCAAATGATAAGAAATTGCTTATTCTTTAAAAAGGATGATAATAAAAAAATGAAGAAGAATGCAAGCTTTTTTCGCTTTTTCTGGGGAAAGAACTGAGTCGAATCGTTCCAGATTATCCGTTATCCGAGGATTGGTGTTTTAACAAATTCTTGTATTATAATTTGTACTAATTTTGTGCTAAAATCAATCCAAAAGGATAGAATTAATTGCAATGAATAGAATTGATATAACGCCAATGATACCTTGATTTTCAAAGCAAATCAGGGGGACAGCCCAATATCATGGATTTAAGAATAAAATTCATTTGCTAAAGACGAAATTACCTATTACATTACAAAACATGAAAATTGCGCTGGCACAGATTAATCAAACTATTGGTGACTTTCAAAGAAATACCCAAAAAATCTGCTCCTACCTTGAACGTGCCAGGAATCAAGACGCCGATATTGTCATTTTCCCGGAGCTAGCCGTTACAGGTTACCCTCCGAAGGATTTTCTCGATATCCCTGCATTTATCGATGAGAATCTAAAAGCCCTCAACGAAATAGCCCGTTACGTATCCGGCATTTCTGCCATTGTGGGCTTCGTCGACAGAAATAAACGACGTCATGGCAAGCTTGTCCATAATGCGGCGGCATTTATACAGGATCAAAAGATTATTTCTGTTCATCACAAGTCACTCCTGCCGACATACGACGTCTTTGATGAATGCCGTTACTTTGAACCCGCTCATCAGATTTTACCGGTAAAATGTATGGGTTACACGTTGGGTATATCTATCTGTGAAGATATGTGGAACGATGAAGAATTTTGGACGCGTCCCTTGTATGAGATAGACCCGGTTGAAAACCTGATCTCTCAAGGGGCAAATGTCATGATCAATATCTCTTCATCGCCTTTTGCCGTGGGGAAACACGATAAGATCAGATTACGTATGCTCATCCATGATGCTATGAAATATAAAGTGCCCTTTATCTATGTAAATCAGGTGGGCGGCAATGACGATCTTGTCTTCGATGGAAACAGCGTGGTAATAAATGCCCAGGGCAGACTTATTGCCCAGGCAGCCACGTTTCAAGAGGACTTGGTGGTGGTCGATATAAAAAACCCATCGATGCAAATTCAACCCAAGACCTATTCCGATATTGAAACGGTACATATGGCCTTAATTGCAGGACTTCGGGATTATGTGACAAAGTGCGGTTTTAAGAAAGTAATCATTGGTCTGAGCGGGGGGATCGATTCTGCGGTAACCGCCGCACTTGCGGCAGAATCTTTGGGTAATGAAAATGTCATCGGGGTACTTATGCCATCCCAATTTTCTTCACAGGGGAGTATCGACGATGCCGTAACGCTTTCTCAAAACCTGGGTATTATCTACAAAGTAATACCCATTCAGGAGGTATTTGCAATCTGTCAGAAAACCCTTGAGGCTGAATTCAAGGGGACTTCCTTCGGCATTGCCGAAGAAAATCTCCAGGCGCGCATCCGTGGCAATATCCTCATGGCGCTTTCCAATAAGTATGGATACCTTGTCCTGGCGACGGGAAATAAATCGGAATTGGCCGTGGGCTATTGTACCCTGTATGGCGACATGAGCGGTGGGCTTGCCCTGATCTCTGATGTCCCCAAAACGATGGTGTACGAACTCGCCAGGCATATAAACCGCGGAAAGGAAATTATTCCGCAGAATTCCATTCTCAAGCCTCCTTCGGCTGAATTGAAGCCAAATCAATGTGACCAGGACAGCTTGCCCCCATATGATGTGCTCGATGGCATTTTAAAGGCATATGTGGAAGATACCAGGGGCATTGATGAAATTATTCGGATGGGGTTTGATGAAAAGGTTGTGCGTGAGATTATTAGAAAGGTGAACAGGAATGAATATAAGAGGCGACAGGCTGCTCCGGGCATTAAGGTAACTTCCAGGGCATTTGGATCAGGTAGACGGATGCCCATCGCTCATAATTTTATGTGTTCATAAAAACGGCTTTCATGCAGAACCAAGGAACTAAACTACCCATCGGGGTCTTCGATTCCGGTATTGGGGGGATCTCGGTCCTCGCTGAGATAATCAAAGTGTTGCCGTATGAGGAGTTTGTCTATTATGCCGATACGCTTCATTCCCCTTACGGGAACAAGCCGGAGGAGATTGTCCGGTCTTTATCGGTAAAAGTTGCCGAATTCCTGACCTTTATGGGCATTAAATCCCTGGTCGTTGCGTGTAACACAGCAACAAGCGTTGCTATTAACGAGATCCGGAAGATGTGTCCGTTTCCGGTAATTGGTATGGAACCTGCCTTAAAACCAGCCGTGGAACTTGGGCTGTCTGGTAAAATCCTCGTCATGGCTACACCGCTTACGCTGAAAAGCAAAAAATTCAACGAGCTCGTGCATCATTACAGACATCGCGCTGAGATTGTGCCGGTTCCCTGTGACGGACTGGTGGAGATCATTGAACGAAAACATTCCTGCGGACAGGAGGTAAAAGAATATCTTTCTCATCTGTTTTCATTGGTAAACAAAGTGGGTATTTCTGCCATTGTCCTGGGGTGTACTCATTATGTCCTGATAAAAAAGGAGATTTTACATGTCCTTGGGGAGAACATTGCAGTTGTTGATGGGAATTGGGGGACAGCCAGACACTTACGGACAGTGCTGCAAAACAAATGCCTGCTGAACACTGCCACTGCAGGAAAATCTCAGATCCCTTTGAAAGCGCAGGTAAGGTTTTACATCTCAGGAGTTGAAAGGGAGGAGAGGATATTACAGTGCAAACAATTATTGCAACATGAAGGTATTCTGTGTGAGTAAAGGTATTTATCAGAAAGATAATAAAACATCCATGAGCCTCCGGCTCACAAGAGATAATAAAAATGTCACCCTGAGCCGAAGGCGAAGGGTCTCGCGTAAAGACCAGATTCTTCGCTTCGCTCAGAATGACAGTGCGTTGTTATTTTCAGGTGAAATTTATAAAAATCCAATCATTTGATCTCGGGTGTCGCGTTCGGATCAAAAGGATTCGTTCTCAGGGTAAAGGAAAAGAGATACGGATATTCGTCCTTTAAATGTCTCATATAAATATTCCGCTTTTAGTCTCGTAAGGATACGGTTATGATACCTCCATCATCCATGGGATATCTTCACTGGCAAACCGGATGGTAGCTTCTGTTGTATAATTATATTCCGTCCTGAAAAGTTCATAATGAGATAGTTCAACCTTTGCAAGTATGGTAAACATTTCCTGCTCTTTAGCATCTGCCGAGGATCCAGCAGCCCTTTTGTAAAACTCATATGCCCGCCATTCGGTATCCATAATGACTTTAATGGCGTCTGCGAATGAGGCTGTTTTGGATGGGGTCTCCGGCCGTACAATCTTTAATTCCCCGGTTTCTTGCACGACGGGTATTTGCTTATATTTTTTCTCATAATAAGCGAAAAGTAACTCATAATGGGTCATTTCAACAGCAGCCATGTCGTCAAATTTAAGACGCGTTCCCTTCTGTTCCATCTGGAGGGCCAGGTGTGAGTAAAACCGGCTTGCCTTCATCTCCTCTGAAATGGCCGTTTCTAAAATACTTTTTATGTTGTGTGGCATAGATTGACCTTCCTGGTATGAGGAAAGTATTTGTTCAATAGGTTATCATCCAGTTTCTGTCTTATAACAGAGGAAAATCATAAACGTCAATGAAAAAGTAGGAAAAAAAGAGATTTTTCTGTTTAAGAGGAGATTATCTGCAGTGATTAATTTTCTTATGCAAATATTTTGTAACCTATGATATAATTACTAAATTGTAATGATTACATAAATCAAGTGAGAGGTAAAGGTGACGGTATCATGAAAATTGCAGTTTCAGGTAAAGGCGGTGTTGGAAAGACAACCTTTGTGGCTACCTTGGCCAGGGTTTTTGCAGAAAACGGGAAAAAAGTCATCGCAATCGATGCAGACCCGGTAGCGAATTTGGCAGTAACGCTGGGTATAAAAAATGTATCGGAGATCGTTCCGATTAGTCAGATGAAAG
>CAZBCT010000175.1:0-2546 GCA_964490485.1 uncultured Candidatus Brocadia sp.
AAACCGGTACTCTTTGTCTCTTCCGTATCATAAATAGCACGAACCTTTATCCCTGTTTTTTTCTCAAACTGCTGAAGAATAGGTTCCGAGAAGACCTTATCTTCTGAGGTATAAACAACGACCTCTCCTCCAAGGCATATTCTTACTAAGAGTAACGGAACGAAAATCATCAAGGTAATAAATTTCATAATTTCACCTCTCTATTTTTTTATTAGTGTAAGGGCGAAGCATTTGCTGGTTCTAGTATGAGTACATTTATATCAATCACAGCAAATGCTTCGCCCCTACTTTTTCAAAAAACTAAATTGTTACTAAAATTCTTTCTCTCAACTATTTCTTCGCATGATTCACAAATCGCAAGGTAATTTCTGCTGAGGTTGAATGGTCCCAATAAAGTTCATCATTGAGCACTGCAATGGCACAGACGTTGTCTTTATTCGGATCAATTACCGCATCGTCATTATGTCCTGTATTAAGCTTGCGTGACATCTCCAGTGTCCAGACCTTCCCATCATGTGTTCCTTTTCCACGTACATCGGCCACGCTGCCGACAGGTTGTCGTTGTTCAAAGGAATCTACTACATTCCCCTCAAAACTGGCAGGTTTTGGTTTTAAGAAGTAAGATGTTGTTCCTTCATCCATGGAACGTGCAATATAGGCAATTCCATGGCCACCCATTGAGTATTCAGTTCCACCCTGAATTGGCTTCTGGCGGATAATGTGTCTTTTGTCGTCTACCCAACCAACAGGATTACCTCGTCCTGCCTTCCAATGCCATACATCGGCACTATATTCATGGGTAAGAGATATCATGCGGGTATCAAAATTCCCCGATAGAGGGAATTCTAATGCAAACTGGTCATCAGGTTTCGACGGGCGCTCATACTCCTTCTTATCAGCATTCCAAATATAGGGGTCGCGCATGTCACTCTTTGTAGCATCGGACCATTGAGCCATTACATATAAGGTATCATCGGTGTGAAGGGCGCGTAAAGCAACTTCTGTAGGGTTATCGCCTCCCATAGCCTCCCTCACTACTACAGTAAAGGGTTTAGCTTGTCCCCATGCTTTCTCCATTTTTCCATCAATAGTAGGAGTTGTTTTCGTGTAAGAGGACTCCCAGATAAGGGGTGAGATTTCCTCACACCAACCACAGTCAGCATACAAGAATGAAATATAACCAATAAAGAGTACAAAGAAAATTCTCATATCAAACCTCCTGTTTTATTACATGCGTTTTTTCTGGCACTTTCAGTGCAAAAATAAATGACGATACTATCAACAAAAGGGCAATAATAACAAACGAGTATTGATAACTCAGGTGTGACAAAAGGAATCCGGCTAAAATAGGGCCTGAGGCATGACCAATATCGAAGATACTTCCAAACGTCCCCATGGCAGCGCCGTAGTTCTGTTCCTTACAGAAATCAGCGACCATAGCAGCCGAAGAAGAGGTCACAAATGCCTCGCCAATACCAAAGACGGCAGCTAAAAGGATCAACAAGTAAAAATTTTGCGTCAAAGGGATACACGCTAAAGAAACAGCACATATCCACATCCCGGAAAAGATTATAAGCTTTCTCCCGTATCGATCGGAGATCTTCCCCATAACCGGTTTTGCAAGGATTGTGGTAACCACCTGTGCACCCCACAGAATTCCAGCTAGAAATGGATTTAGTTTTGCCACAGTAACGGCATAAATAGGCAAAAAAGCCTCCAGGGCGCCAACCGACAGATTTTGTATACCCTCCATATTACTGGTGATAATGATCCGATAGTCGCTGATGACCTCCCTGATGCCTTTAAAGAACTTCCGCCATACTTCACTCATGGGATTTCTGATTTGTATGGTTTCTAATCTTCTTGAAGTCATCAGTTTTACGGTAAAACCCAAAGAAATCAGGCCAATAATCCCACAGACGAGATATGCACTATGAAAATGGTGTACAGAATTACTCCCGTTACCGGCCAGATACTTGAGAATATATCCACCGAGCGGTGCACCAATGAGATTTCCGATAATGGTAATAGATGAAAACATCGAAAGCCTTTCCCCTTTTTTCTCCCTAGCAATATCGGCAATTGTTGCCATGGCAACGGGTCCATAGATCGATGTGGCCAATCCGTGGGAAAACCTGAGAGAAACGAGTTGCCAGTAACTTGTTACCAGATAGTAAACAAAAGGGGTAAATGCAAAAACGAGGACGCTGAGAAACAGCATCTTGTATCTGCCATAAATATCGGAAAGTGTGCCTGCTGGTAATTTGAAAAAGATCCCTGTTATGGTAGAAGCGCCAACGACAAAACCAATTGCCTCCGGGCCCGCACCTAATGACAACGCGAAGAGGGGCAAGAGTGGGGTTCTTGCCATAGCATAACTCATCCTTGCAAAGAACCCCACTGTGCAAAGGGCAATGAATGGGGATAATACTCTGGTATTGTTTGTCATTTGAAAAGCCCAAAGTATTGCAGATTTTCCTTTAATCTATGTTCCAGGTCTTCTTTTATATGAAGCACAAACTCCTGAACCGCTGCTTCCCCCCATT
>CAZBCT010000175.1:2646-5148 GCA_964490485.1 uncultured Candidatus Brocadia sp.
ATAAATCTTCTGATAAGCCAGGCAGATGCTAAACGATCGATATAAATATCTTTTCGCGTTACCCATTTTTTGCCTAAGAAATCTTTTTTTTGATAAACTTTGTTGGCCACAGATACTTCTTCTTTCATCTTTTTAGACCATTTTTCTATCTTCTGGTGTATAGATTCAATTTTTTTCAGGAGCGCATCTCTCTGTGGGGCATGGAAAAAATCGATCTTTGCTATCTCATCAGTACCTTTTATTATCTCGCTTAATTTCCTTTTTAAATCTTCTGCAAAACGGTCTCTTACCCCTTCTGTCCCTTCTATCTGTTCTATTTGTTTTAGTATATCACTGCATTGATCAGTGAATGAAACATACTCCTTATTACAGGATTCCTGAAAGTTTTTTACAATCTCTTCATTGTGCTTTTTGTCCATTGACTCAGTAATAAAGAGTGATGCATCACTTCCACTGTCCCTAATTTGTTTACAAATCCACTGCATACTCTCCTCATGTTCCTTGGTGTAAGGGAGTAAATATACGGCATTCTTGAAGAGTACTGCCCCCAGCTTTTTCAGATTTCGCCAGACCTTTACTCTAAGGTTTGGTGCATCTTGTGCGATTTGATGTGTTAGAAGTATCCATTTATCCATAAATTTTTATTAAGACTTTAGGTAAGCAAATATTTATGTCTTACCTCCTCCTCGTTTCTTACCGATAAAAAATGTTATACCCATTGTTATGCCCCAATCTACACTTTCACTGTTTAAGCCTGCAAACCCTGCAATATCATAATCTATACTGAGCGGTCCTTCCCATACCACGCCACCCAATAATTGATGGTCCAGGATAGCATTCTCTACCTTTTCTCCACTGTATTCTGATACAAGATGAAGTTTTTCATATTGGGGCAAAGGCACATCCAATATGATTCCATAAATAAAAAGACCTCGTGTGTTATGCTCAAAAGCCTCTTTTTTTGTACCTCCACCAAGGGTAAGGTGGCATGTTAGTTTCTCCAAATACCACGAGAAGATACCGGTACCTTCGAAATCTAATCCTGAGGTTCCCTTTTCTGTGGGAAACACAAAACCCGTCTCTGTAGCAAAATTAGGTATCGAGCCGCCACCACGCCACCAGACCTTCTTGTAAAAGGCTGCCGTATCAGCAAACTGTTTCTCATTTACGCCCAGAGTTCCGGCATATTCGCTATCGATTAATTCACCTACAGTCTCAAGCACAACTTCGCTATCCCATGGCAACCCATAGTTAAAACGGATACTCGGTACGTCTAATACGAATTCGTCATGACCAGGATGCTTTTGCTCATGCAATCCAAATATTCCCAATTCTATCTCTGCAATATTAGGTTCAACTACATCAGCATCTGTTGTAACGAAAGGCCGCAATGCCAATACATTTTTAGGGACAACAAATCCGCCCAAAGCAAAGAAGAGTATTGTGAACCATAATATTTTTTTATTTAACTTGCCCATTGGTAAAAAATTTATCTTTTGATACAGTGATTTAGACAACTATGTATCATTAAGCATTAGATTATCAAAATACGTCCAGGCATTGGCCTTTGTCCATAAATCAATCTTGCCAACCTCTGGAAAAGTTGAATCCTTTACCTCTGAACAAAGACATTTAATATATGTTATATATATAACATAATGTTATTATTGTAACAACGACATCTTTTATATCAACAAACTTTTATATAGGTAAGATTCGATTTTGCATTTAATTTATGGAAATTTGTTGACACTGCAATATATTATGAAGATGTAGTGAAAAGTTTGGAAATTTTCTCACGAGAAGGATGACAGAGGGTGCGAATATACCCATTGTGGTAATTTTGTCCCTTTTATTAGCCTTTCTGTTCGGCTCTATAGGACTTTACACAATAATGGGGGGCGTTTATTGCGGGTTTATTCCTGTGTAATGTGAAGTTAAAGAACTCCGATGATGGTGAGCACCGTAATATTGAGTCGTTTATAAGGCCATTTTATAGGATCCTTGTACCAATACTTTTTGTTCGGGTGGGGGCGATGGTAAATGTGAAAAGTGTTTTGAGTATAGAAGCAATTCCTCTTGTCCTTGCTATAACGGGCGCTGCCGTTATAGGGAAGATGTTTTGTAGTATTTGCCCGATTGAAAAAGATATAAATCGTCTGGCTATAGGTTTAACGATGGTGATGAAGATGGATGGAACATTAATTGTATCTGGAATTGCCAGGGATATGGGTATGTTGAATGATGCTGTATTTTCCTCTATTATTGTGGTAATCGTGCTTACTTCTACAATATGTCCTTCTCTTTTAAGAGTATCATTACTCAAGAAAGGTATCCATCATAAAGATTCGTGTGCTGATGCAGGAAATAAAGAATTGGAGAAGGTTGGTGTAAACAAACATATTTAAATAAATTTGAATTTTGTCAAACGAAAAAGATTTTCCAGAGCAAAAAATCGCAGATTTTTTATCTTACCAATTTCAGTCATTGCAGAAATTAGGA
>CAZBCT010000176.1:0-5057 GCA_964490485.1 uncultured Candidatus Brocadia sp.
ATACAAAACCGGGGGTCGCAAGACCAGTCATAATCCCTGGTTGGAAGGATGTGCCCGTGTTCATCATTAAAAATAATATGAGGACTGCGGGAATGACACGGGAAGAGTATTTTTCTCTATTGGAAGACGTATAATGTCCAAAAAGAAGAACCAATCCATTCTCATTTTTTTGAGACTTTTGCTGGTTCAATGTTGTAGATTGAACCAAAATGTTTCGGTTCAGGCTTCAAGCCTGAACCGGCGGGAGCCCGCAAAAGGGCATGAAAATATATTACCCTCCCTTGATCCCTCTCATCGTTCGACTGAGCTCACGACGAAGTCAAGGGAAAGAAAGTTCCCTTGTCCCTTGTGGGTGAGGGGTATTTTTGTACCAATACTATAGTGACTTTGTGGCAAAACAAAAATGGAAAAGATCGATAACAAAACAGAAAACCTAAAAGAAAAAGGCAGATACCGGGCGCTGACATTTATTAAAGGCCCTACCCTTGCCAAGGAAAAAGACGCAGATATATCCGAAGGCGAAATACCCACATGGCCATATCTGATAAGAAAAGAATTTCTGGCGGCCATTATTTGCACGATCATCCTCATTGTCTGGTCTATCCTGCTTGATGCGCCGCTGGAGGAACTCTCAGACCCTACCACGACCCCGAACCCGGCAAAGGCGCCGTGGTATTTCCTGGGGCTCCAGGAGATGCTGGTCTATTTTGATCCATGGATTGCGGGTGTCGTTTTCCCCATGCTTATCATCATAGGTTTGATGGCCATACCTTTTGTGGATTTTAATCCAAAGGGGAACGGTTATTACACCTTCAGGGAACGGAAGTTTGCCATGCTTACCTTCTGCTTCGGGTTTCATATCTTGTGGATATTGCTGATTATCGTCGGCGTCTTCATGCGCGGGCCTGGCTGGCTCTGGTTCTGGCCCTGGCAGGAATGGGACATCCATCGGATAGCAGCAGAAATCAACTACGATCTGACCAGTTTCATTGGCGTTAATTCCAAATCTTTCCTGGGGTTTGTTCTCGGTGGTGCAGTTGTGATAGGATATTTCTTCATGGGCATGGCAATTCCCTACCGTCTTATGAAGACAAGGAAGAGCATGGCATTGGAAAAACTCGGCTTGATCAGATATGTCGTTGTGGCATTTCTCTTCGTATCCATGCTGGCGCTGCCCATAAAGGTATGTTTAAGACTGGTATTCCATGTAAAATATATCTGGGTGACGCCGTGGTTTAATATATAAATGTAGAGCGACGAGCCTCTTCGCTGGTTCAATCGTCCTCGATTGAACCGAAACATTTGGTATAATTCCATTGCACAGCACGAGTTTAAATTTAGTGTGCCATTCAAATATACGGTTCAATCTGCAAGATTGAACCAGCCCTGAGTATTTATAGTAGATAGATCTTTTCTGTTTAATGTATCTCAAGGTACCCAGTTTCGGTGTGAGGACACACCGAAACATCGGGCGCTCTCGTTTCTCATCTGATGTTTCGGTGAGTCCCCTCACCGAAACACATTCTGAATACCAATGGCTAAATTACTAAAAAAAGAAGAAGACAAGTCCTACCTGTTAATCTTTGTCGTGGTTAGCTTCATCCTTGTAGGAGTCACTGCATGGGTAATCGTGAACGAAACTGTCGACAGACGGCCATGGAAGGAATACCAGAGACAGTTCTATCGGTTAGAGCATGAAAAGATCAAGCAGAACTACGAAAAGGAACGGGCAACGTTTGAAAGTCCGGACATACAGCAAAAATACGGAGAGACAAGGAACAATCTGGAACGTGCACGGGAAGATTTTGGTAAACCATCCATACAAGATGAATACAGGAAACTGTTAGAAGAACAAAAGGCATTGAATAGCGAGTTAGAGGCATTGAAGTTTCAGGCGATAGTTGCCAGAAATGAAGGTATGGAGAAGGAATATCTCTATGGAAAGACACAGAGCGGGCAAGTCAGGCACGAGATTGAGGAGCTGGAGGAAAGGGGTAAGGAATTTACCGGAAAGATAAAAGATATGGAGGATAGGATTGCATCCATAAAGGCAAGATTGAGGGCGCTCAGGTACGATGTCGACAAATACACGGAAGAGCTAGATGCCTATACCGCTGGTTTAGAAAAATATAAGGCGCAGTTAAAAACATTTAAGAAAGCTCGTCCAGGCCTGCAGGTTTACCAGACTTATATGGAAGATGTAAACACAGTCGACCGGTGCATGTCGTGTCATGTGGGCATAAATAGGACGGAAAGCGTGTCGGCAGAACAGCCGTATGCAAATCATCCCGACCAGAAATTGTATCTGGGCAATCATCCGCCCGAAAAATTCGGCTGCGTGTTGTGTCATGAGGGACAAGCGAGCGCCACGTCAAGCGTAAAGAAGGCACACGGCGAAGTGGAATACTGGCTTACACCCATATACCGTGGTAAATCAGCGCAGGGGTCGTGCATACGATGTCATAACGAAGGTAAGGAGGTAATGGGCGGAGAATTCCTCTGGAAAGGGCGGCGGCTCTTCGAAGATCTTGGTTGCTACGGGTGTCATGATACGGAGGGTTTTGGTGAGGATAAGCACCGGATGATTGGACCGAGTCTGAAGAATATAAAGAATAAGGTGGGGGCAGGATGGATTACGGCATGGATAAAAGACCCAAAGGGTTTTAGGCCAACAACCTTGATGCCTGATTTCAGGCTTACAGAAGAAGAGGCTCAGTCAATAGCGGCTTACCTATGGCAGCATGCCGATGAAAAAAAGACCACCGATGAGATACCGACCTTTAACGAGGAACAATTAGTGCAGGGTGATTTCCTCTTTGAACAGGTGGGGTGCATGGCATGTCATAGTTACCGGGAAGACGCAGAACGGGGATTTGCCCCCAACCTCGCACGGATTGGACAAAAGGTAAATTATGGGTATCTGGTAGAGTGGATCATGAACCCAAAGAGTAAGGAGCCCCTCACGCGCATGCCAAGTTTCAGACTAACGCAGGAAAAGGCAAGCCTTGTCGCCGGTTACCTGATAAACAAAACCAGCGCGGGCAATGCAAAAACAGGATTAACCGATACGGCATGGTTAGAGGATAAGGATAAATCCCATGCCGGTGAGGCGTTGATCAAGCGATACGGCTGTTTCGGCTGTCACGAGATAACCGGCATGGAAGGGCTTGGCAAGATAGGGACGGAGCTATCAGCCATCGGCTCAAAGCAGGTAAACCTGTTCGATTTTGGATTATTAGAAAAAAAGCTATTGGGCGAGGCGGGACTCAGGCACTTTACTGAAAATGTGGGGAAGGCAAGGCAGGCGTGGCTACGGGCAAAGTTGCAAGACCCCAGGCAGTTTGATGAAGGCAAATACAAAAAACCTGAGGATCGTCTGAAGATGCCAGATTTTGGGTTAAAAGACGAGGAGATAGCATCATTGATCGTAATGCTGACCGGGCTGAGGGAAGAGAGATTGCCGGAGAAATATGTCGCCAGGCTGACGGAAAAAGAGCGGTCAATTGTGGAAGGAAAGAAATTGATAGGGAAGTATCAGTGCATTGGCTGTCATCAGCTTGATCTGGACAGATTGCATCTTGAGGGAGATATTGAAGTGGCAGGGATGGTAAAGCTGGAGGAAGATGCGGGCATCTATTTTCAGCTCTGGGAGGATAACGAAAAATTCGGGCATAAGGCGGGTGAGACGGTACTCATAGAAAATCAGCAAATATTGGATAGAAAAAAGGCAGTTGGTGGCGATATTGCTCCCGAGATCATAGAGTACCATGTAGAAAATGAGGGGTTGGTGCCTGAAGAGGCAAGGGTATTTGCACCCCCATTGTTACACGGCGAAGGCAAGAAGGTGCAGCCCGAATGGTTATTCGAATTTTTAAAAGAACCCTTCGACCTCAGGCCGTGGCTCGATGTAAAGATGCCCACATTCAGCCTGCCGGAGGAAGAAGCCACTGGTCTTGCCAGGTTCTTTGCCGAAATAGAAAACGAAGCATATCCCTTTGAATATATCAGCGAAACAAAAAAGGAATATTTGGCGGCGAAAGAGGCGGTGTCTCCGGGATACATCTTAGCAGCAAAGAAACTCTTTGAATCAAAAGACATCAATTGCATCCTATGTCATGTGAAAGGGGAAAAAATGCCGGAAGGTGATAAAACCGGCTGGGCGCCAGACCTCATGCTCGCCAAGAGGAGACTCAAACCGGCCTGGATCAAGCGCTGGCTCCTTGACCCGCAATCCATCCAGCCAGGCACCAAGATGCCAAAATTTTTCCGGGAAGGTGAGTTTCAGGACTACATCCCCGGCACACCCGAAGAACAGGCAGAGGCAATGAAGGATTATTTAATGAATCTGTGGGAATAACGGCGCTTATAAATAATACCGCTTTCGGAAACAAGCTGTAGTAGGATTGGGCCGAACGAAAAGTAACAAAAGTGTATTATTTAATACGAATTTTATAGTATTACCCTGTGAAAACTTCTTTTTTGGTAATAGTTTAGTTTTTTGAAAAATACCGTGAAAAGCTCCGTTAGGAGCGATATGTTTATAGACAAACCATTATGCCACAAACAAGCTCCATCGGAGCGGCATGTTGTTCTCTGTTTCATATGCCGCTCCGATGGAGCTAAGGTTTTGTATATCACATTTTTCTATAAACATTTCACCCCTACGGGGCTATTTTTCAATAGACTAAAGTGTTACCTTTTTTGTAAGTTTTTTTTTGTGTCCTTTGTGTAAAACTTTGTGTGCTTTGTGGTTAAACTCTTTTTGGTTGCGGCTGTGCTGCGTTATGAATTATCAGGAAAGAGAGGCGAGAAATGGCCGATGCGAAAGAACTCATAAAAAAAAATCGTCCAAGAACAACCAGATGATAGCTCTTTTGATGAAATTCTCAGAGAATTGGCATTTGCTCGAATGATTGATTGTGGGTTGGAAGATTCTCGGGCGGGTCGTGTAATCAGCAATGAGGATATGAAACATAGAATTAAAACATGGGTAACAACTTAATATTTTGAAAAATTTTAATAGAAAGCCTTGTTTTGTTGGCTGTACCAGGACGAAT
>CAZBCT010000177.1:0-5016 GCA_964490485.1 uncultured Candidatus Brocadia sp.
CCATGGTTCTATAATCATTTCAGCCCTTCGGGCTTTTTTACCGTATAGCAGATTTATGTTTTTATTGCGTGTGAATACCGGCAGGTATGTACCTACAAAGAAAGGTGTTTTTCAAAAAGCTAAAGTGTTACGAAATTCTTTAATCAATCATGGAAACTGAAAAGAATATTGTGGTGTTGGGAGCCGGCTATGGAGGAATAACGGCTGCATTGAGATTGGCAAGATTATTCCATAAGCATCCGGAGTATCACATACATCTCATTGATAAAAACCCTTACCATACGCTCAAGACACAATTGCATGAGGCGGCGGTTCGAAAAACAGAGATATCCATTCCTATTGCCCGCATTATACAGAGACGAAACATCACCTTTCATCCTGGAGAAGTAACCAGGATTGATCCTCGTGAGCATATCGTTCATGGGGAAAGCGGATCTTTGCCATTTCATTATCTGATAATAGCGATTGGGAGTCAGGTAAATTTTTACAATATTCCCGGATTGCAGAAAAACTCCTTCCCGCTTCAGACGATGAAAGACGCGCAGATGATCTATGATTATATTGGTCAACTCTGTATGCGTGCAGCATCGGAACCGGTTGAAGAGAGACGAAGAGATATGCTTCGGTTTGTCATCGGTGGCGGTGGTTTGTCGGGAGTAGAATTCGCCGCAGAACTTGCCGACCATGCGACGCAGTGCACCCGTGACTCTCATGTGAATCCTCATGAGATTGAGATCATCATTGTCGAATCGGGTAGTCAAATAGTCCCGAGAATGGAAGAATCCTTTGCGGCGCGTATTCATAAAAAACTCCTTGGAAAAGGTGTAAAAATCATACCAAGATCAAAGATCATTGCCCGGACACCTGACACTGCAACCCTTTCATCGGGTGAAGTGCTGAAAACGAAGGCTTTAATTTGGACAGGTGGCATTCGTATCAGTGAACTTGCAAGAGAAAGCGGGCTGAAAATCGGACAATCAGGGCGCATCATTATAGATGAGTATCTCCGGGCAGAAGGTTATCCTTTTATTTACGCCATTGGTGATAGTGCCCTTGCAATAAATCCCTACACAAAAGAACCTGTTCCTGCCGCTGCCCAGTTTGCATTGCAGCAAGGACGGCTGGTAGCATACAATATCTACGCGGATATTTTGGGGAGTGTGAGGAAACCGTATCATCCAAAGGTCCTGGGTGAGGTCGTCAGCCTGGGAAGGCATCTTGCTGTGGGATGGCTAGCCCTTCCCTTCCTGAAGAAAATTACCTTTGTTGGCTTTTTGGGAAGCCTTCTTAAAACTGCCATTCAGGAGAAACACATATTCCTCCTAAGAAGAGAAAGTGGAAAGTGGATAGCACCGCAATAATTTATTACCATGTAGAATTACATGGAAGATAACAATTTAGTTTTTTGAAAAAGTAGGGGCGAAGCATTTGCCAGTTTGTGTATGAATGTATATGTGCCAATTACAGCAAATGCTTCGCCCCTACCCTGAGCGGCAAACATCGTCTTTATTGGAACTTTTCAAAAAACTAAACGGTTACGATGAAAGGCCATCGGGAGTCAGGCGATGGTTACGAACAATTGAGATCCTGACACAAACGTATGCGACGGAATCCCCTGTCGCAGGAAAGGAGTTAGAATGATGTTCAAGAGAGTCGACCATGTGGAAATCGTACCAGAGAATTCGGAAAAGACCATCGGCTTCTATGTAGGCGTCCTTGGTTTTAGAATTAGGAGTCGCAAGGAGATGAATATACCTCCCATGAAAGAGATTGTCTATCTTGAACTTGGCGATACGGTCATTGAGATTATCTCCGTGGATGATCCCAAGCCAAAATCCGGAAATCCCTGGGAGGTTGGATACAGGGGTATTGCCCTTGAAGTTGACGATATGGCAATGGCAGTGGATTATCTGAAGGACAAAGGGATACCCATAACCCGGGAGCCAGTAGACTTGGGCAATTCATTCCGCGGAGAAATAAGAGACCCGGATGGACTTCTTATTGAACTCCGGCAGTGGAAATAACAATCCTCTCTGCCACGCAGACATTGTAAAAACAGAGTTCGGCGTGTGAGATTAAAAAGTCGCTATCATTATTGCAAATGATGCGAAAGATTTTATGTAAGGCATGCCACGTACTCAGCAATAAAATTTAGTCGGTATTGAACAAACAAACCAATGTGGATTTCATTTGGCGCACCCGTATCTCTCAATGGAAACCTATCTGGAATAGGGCAATATGAGGAGCACGGCCGCCTGGACAGGAGGAATAACTATGGAGAAGTACAGATGCATTGTTTGTGGGTATATCTACGATCCAAAGATTGGGGATACTGATCATGGGGTAAGTCCCGGCACTGGTTTTGAGAATTTGCCAGATGATTGGGTTTGCCCGGAATGTGGGGCACCGAAAGAACAATTTGAAAAAATTTAAAATTATTGAAAATTGCTGTGGAAATATCATGACAAAAAACAGCCGGAATTTGTTATTGACAGAAAATTATTTGGAATTATGATGTATGTAAGTAATAACTTACATACTAAATGTTACATTTAGGCATTTCGTAACAATTCAATTTTTTGAAAAAGTAGGGGCGAAACATTTGCTATCGCTGGTATACATGCGTTCATACACAAGCCAGCAAATGCTTCGCCCCTACGCTGAGTGGCATACATCACCATTATTTGAATTTTTCAAAAAACTAAATTGTTACGAAATTTCAGAGCCCTGGCTGTGAGCGAAGAGACTCTTCGCTCTACATGAAAAAAGTTGCTAAAGGCCCAAGGAAATATTTATGAAACGCGGTTTATGAAAACAAAGGAGAAAATCCTGGAAACCGGACTGAAACTCTTTTCGAAAAAGGGCTATCTTAGCGCAACCACAAAGGATATTGCAAGGGAAGCCGGCATTGCTGAAATCACCCTGTTCAGGCATTTTCCTTCAAAGGAGAAACTCTTTGAGGAGGTAATCAATACCCATTCTTTTCTTCCGGCTCTCAAAGGACTCCTCCCGGAGATCGCCGAATTACCCTACGAAGACGGATTACGGGTAATTTCCAAACGGTTTCTGGACTCTCTCACGGAAAGAAAAGACTTAATACGGATTATGCATTCAGAAATGCACCGCTATACCAAGAAAATCCATAGAATTTATCATTCCATCATTGATGAAATATTGAAGACCCTTGCATCCTACTTTGCTGAAATGCAAAAGAAGGGAATCCTGAGAAATTTCGATACAGAATTAGGGGCAAGGGCATTCCTGGGAATGTTCTTTTCCTATTTCGATGCCGAGAATTTCTTGTTACGGAAGAAATACCGGCGCACTGATACTGACGCGATCATCAAAGAATTCGTCGTATTCTTTATCAAAGGAACCATGAAATGATTTTTTTTCCCAATTTAAGATGCAGTTTTATCCTGGGAATAGCAACCCTCGCAATCTCCTGTTCCCCCGGATCAAAAGAGAAACATGCAATGCCTGCCAGTGTACCGGTTACCGTGGCAGTTGCTGAACAAAAAGACGTCCCTATTCAGATACGTACCATTGGAAACGTTGAGGCCTATTCTGCGGTATTGGTCAAGACGCGGGTCGAAGGAGAATTGTCGCGCGTCTGTTTCAAGGAGGGACAAGAGGTGAAAAAGGGTGAGCTCCTGTTCATGATTGATTCCCGCCCTTTTAAAGCATTGCTCGCACAATTTGAAGCCAATCTGGCGAGAGATACAGCCCAGATGAAAAAGGCAGAGGCAGATGTCCGTCGTTACGAAGAGTTGTTAAAAAATGGCGTGGTTTCTAAGCAGGAATACGACCAATATCGCACCAATTTTGAAGCGTTTAGTGCGACGGTAAAAGCTGATGAGGCTGCGGTAGTAAATGCCAGACTTCAGCTTGGATACTGTTACATTCGTTCCCCCATAAACGGGCGTATGGGAAGGCTCGAGGTTAACCAGGGCAACATTGTCAAAGACATTGATACCATACTGGTAACGATTAATCAGACAAAACCGATATACGTCGCCTTTTTTTTGCCGGAACAGGGACTGTCGGAGGTCCGGAGATACATGACCCAGAAAAACCTGAAAGTAGAGGCAATTGTTCCCAACAATGAAATGAATCCGGCTACCGGGGAACTGACTTTCATAAATAACGAAGTAAATAAATCAACAGGAACCATTCTGTTGAAAGCGCTCTTTGCCAATGAAGACGAATCTCTTTGGCCGCGGCAGTTCGTTAACGTGATATTAACACTCAAGACACAGCCTGGCGCAGTAGTAATCCCTTCGCATGCGATCCAGGTAGGACAAGAAGGCAACTATGTCTTTGTCGTTATGCCAGATTTTACCGTGGAATCCCGACCAGTCGTTTTGGGAAATAGCTTCAATCAGGAAACGGTCATCGCAAAAGGGATACAACCAGGAGATAAAGTAGTAATTGATGGCCAATTTCAGCTTGTCCACGGAAGTAAGGTGGAAATTAAAAATAACTTAGAACCCCTGGCGCAAAACAGTTCTGATTTCCATAATCGAAAAGATGACACCTATGAGTAAAGCTATCAGACACAACGGAGGAATTGACCAGTGAACATCTCCGGACCCTTTATCCGCCGCCCTGTCATGACGACGCTCGTTATGGTCGGGGTACTTCTCTTTGGCATTGCAGGGTACAGATTCCTGCCGGTAAGCGACCTTCCCAGCGTTGACTTTCCCACGCTTCTGGTAAGCGCCAGCCTTCCTGGCGCCAGTCCGGAAACCATGTCTTCGTCGGTAGCAACTCCTCTGGAACGACAGTTTTCAACTATTGAAGGCCTGGACTCCATGACTTCCACCAGCTCTTTGGGATCCACGCAGATTACACTCCAGTTTAAGCTGAACCGGAACATTGATGCCGCGGCTCAGGACGTACAGACTGCCATTACCCAGGCCACGGCGTTTCTTCCTCAGGATATGCCACAACCTCCAACCTACAAGAAGGTAAACCCTGCCGACCAGCCTATCATGTATATTGCCCTGTCTTCCC
>CAZBCT010000178.1:0-5008 GCA_964490485.1 uncultured Candidatus Brocadia sp.
CACAGATATCAAAATACTTCGAGATTACCTGAAACAAGTTAGCGCTTATGGGGGTTAGGGGGTGGATATTACCGCCAAATGCCGACCACAAGGGATCGGCACTACGTTTTTTTGCTGAAAATGTAAAAATATGTAATATCCTAATTGTTGAGGAGATTCCTATGAAATCACTTCCTTTTGGCCTTTTAAATCGCTTCTTTTGACTAATAGAAGCAATGGGACGGATGCAAGCTGTGTTACGACTGAAAATGTGATGAGAGTCATTAGAGAGAAGTCATAAAGAATTCCCATCACTGCACTGCCGAGAAACCAGCATATTCCGTAGCCGGTATTAAAAATACCGTAGCCCGTGCCACGCCTGTTTACCGGGACCATCTCCGCGATAGCTGCACGCATGACGGATTCCTGCGCTCCCATACCTATGCCCCAGAGCGTTACGCCGATTATGGCAGCAGAGAAGTTTCCTAAAAAAACCAGCGGAGCAAAGAGCATGGAAATGAGTGAAGCGATGATGAGTATGGAAATCCCGTTGCGGTCGAACAGGTATCCAAAAAAGAGCGCCGCGATAGCATCGACTCCCATGGCAAGAGCGTAAAAGAGCGGAATCCAGGTATCTGAAGCAACGGATACTTTTTTGAAGTGATATGCAATCAGCGGAAAGTCCGCATAACCAGCGGCAATCAGTCCAACGGCAATGAGATAAAGCCAGAATTTTCTGGGGAATCCCTTTGTCTCCAACTCAGGCTGAGCCACTTCCAAATCTCTGGGTTGAGGATATAACCACCGGGCCGTTACAAGCACGCTTATTGCCATAAGGGCAGGTACAAGCAGGATAATGTACCCCGTCCGATAACTCTCCCGGTAATAAAGCACTCCCGCAAGCGTAAGAGGGCCAAGCACGGCACCAATCTGGTCTAATGCCTCGTGTAATCCGAAGCCCTTCCCTCTTCCAATCTCTCTGGTCGCGTGAGAAAGCATTGCATCACGAGCCGGAGTCCGGATCGCCTTCCCTATGCGCTCTGTGATCATGAGGATAGCGGCGATCTCCCAACGACCTGCCAGTGCGAGGGCAGGTACAGCTAACATGTTCAGCGAATAGCCAAATATCGTGATTGCCCAGTATCTACCTATCCTGTCGCTCATGTAGCCTGAGACAAGCCGCAGGCTATGCCCGATCAACTCCCCAAGTCCTGCAACAAATCCAACCGTTGTTGCGCTTGCCCCAAGCAAGGCAAGATATGGGCCATTGATACTTCGGGCGCCTTCGTAAGTCATATCGGCGAAGAGGCTCACGACGCCAAGCAAAACGATGAATTTTATGGCAGTTGCCTTTGAATTTATTTGGCTGCCAGAGACAGGCGTTGGTGGGTTTTGCATGTCTAATTTAGCGTGAACATCATAAATAAGTATACATAATGTTACCAACATGTCATTCCCACGAAAGTGGGAATCTAGAAAAATAAGGTAGAATGCTGGATTCCTGCTTTCGCAGGAATGACAGCTTTCTTTAGTTGTCGACTATAGTAATAAAAGACACATACTAATAAATTTAAAATGTTGAGTCAAGCAAGTTAAAGATGTTATAGTATTTTTATGGGTGAATTTTCGTTCATAGAATGGATTCGGAAACGGCAGAAAAGGCGTAAAGGCGTTATGCTGGGAATCGGGGATGATTGTGCCGTTATAGACGTCTCGTCGGATAAGTTGTGTCTTATTACGACAGATATGCTGGTAGATGGCACTCATTTCGATCTGAAAAAATGTACCGTTCAGGAGGCAGGAAGGAAGGCGATTGCTTGCAGTATCAGTGATGTGGCAGCTATGGGGTGTCAGCCCACCGTTGCGGTAATTTCCGTATGTTTTCCTGATCATACTCCTGAGAAATTTGCAAGGGAGCTTTATAAAGGTATATGGAGCATTGCAGATAAATATGCCATCGAGATTGTGGGTGGTGATATTATCTGTGGCCGCAGTCCTCTCTGTATCAATGTTGCTTTGCTGGGGAGAGACGATGGCCTAAAGCCCATCAGGCGTTCAGGTGCAAGGGCAGGGGATGCCATCCTGGTAACCGGGACGCTGGGAGGGTCAATTCTTGGCAGGCATCTTTCATTCGAACCTCGACTGAAAGAAGCACTTGTTTTAAACCAGAACTTTGCGATACATGCCATGATTGATATCAGTGACGGGTTGACGGCGGATTTAAATCACATCCTGGAAGAGAGTGGCGTTGGCGCCATCTTGTATGAAGGTCAAATTCCCGTTTCTCGTGCAGCGGTTGAATTATCAAAGAAAACAGGGCATACACCGATGCATCATGCATTATTCGACGGTGAGGACTATGAGTTGTTGATGACGTTATCAAGGACGCAGGCAAAAAAAGTGTTGTCGTCTGGTTTGCTTACCGATGTAACGGTACGTTGCATTGGGGAAATTGTGAAAGGGCACAGTATTCAGATGAAGTCTTCCGGTGGTAATATCCGCCGTATAAAGCCACGCGGATATGCGCATCTGAAATCATAGCATGAATAACTACATTCAATTGATTACCCCTGTTTCATTCCTTTACAAGGCAATGTCATTGAATTAAGGTGTGTAAGGTCTTTATTCAAGAAGAAGCCTGAAGGGCCAAGAGCGTGTAGCTCAGGGCAATGTTCGGGATTGTAATGTAATACTAGAAACCGGTCAATTCCTTGACGTAAAAAAGCAGATATGCCAGAAACTCCTGTAATTGTAGCGCTATTTGCCGCTTTTCTATTCGGAGCCTCGACACCAGCAAGCAATGCCCGCATGGTTGATATACCACCATTTCAACTTGTTGGTTTATTATACATAGGTGCGGCTCTCGGAGTTATTCCTCTCATTTTCCAAAAACAATCATTTTTAAAGCCTTGGTGCCTTGATAAGAAAAACTTGTTCAGACTCATTGGATCTATTGTATTCGGTGGCATTTTAGGACCTTTTCGGACTTCAGTTTGCGTCATCTGACAGGGAAATCCCCCCCCGTACCACCAGCGAATATTTTTTCGATGTCTCTATTTCCTAAATACGGGTACAATCCTAAAAGTTAACCATAATAATGTCTTATAAAAATTTTGTAACAATTTAGTTTTTTGAAAATTTCCAATAATGGCCGATGTTTGCCGCGCAGTGTAGGGGCGAAGTATTTGCTATCGTTGGTATACATGCGCTCACACGCAAGCCGGCAAATGCTTCGCCCCTACTTTTTCAAAAAGCTAAAGTGTTACGATTATTTATTATTTTATCATAACGCTTTCCATAACCACATAACTCAATATTTCTCTCGTTTTCAGAAACAGCAATTAACGTTATTTTCAGGTATTCTTCCGGCAAGCATTCCAACACCTTGTTTGCCCATTCCACAAGAGCCACACCGTCTCCATAGATCATCTCGTCACTCCCGATGTCCAGCATTTCTTCACCATCTTCCAGCCTATACGCATCGAAATGATAAATCGGAATACGGCCTTCATATTTATGAACCAATGCAAAAGTGGGACTCTTCACAGCACGCATGTCCGTAGCGCCCAATCCCCGGACAATACCCTTTACCAGAGTCGTCTTTCCTGCGCCAAGTTCACCTATCAGGGCAACAACCTCTCCTGGTGATAATAGCATACCCAGCCTTTCACCAAACCTTGTGGTTTCATCCACACCTGCACTCTTAAAAGTTAATTTATTCTCTTTCATGCTAGCGAATATCTTTTATTATAGAATTAAAAAATTCACCCTTTTAAGGAAATAATAACTTTGCTTCCTTAACAGAAAATCTAACTAATTCACCTATTCTATAAAATTTTTGATTACAGAATTTAATTTCACCTTGAGGTATCTCGATATAATATCTGTATCCTCCACCTATAAATTCCCGTTTAATAATTACGCCCTCATAAAAACCATTTTGCTCAACCTGTACCTGATGTGGTCTAAAAAAAAGAAAGGCATCCCCCCTCTCATGACCCTTTGTCCTACATACCAAATCACCCCATGGGGTTACTACTTTATCCCTGCCTACTATTCTCACCCGTATAGCGTTCGATTCTCCGATAAAATTAGCCACGAAAAGTGATCCCGGAGAAAAATAAATTTCCTCGGGACTATCGATCTGCACCACTACTCCTGCATTCATTACGGCTATCTTGTCTGCTAACAGAAATGCGTCTTCCTGATCGTGAGTTACATAAACGGTTGTGATTCCTGTCTCCTGTTGAATACGTTTTATTTCCTTTCTAATATCATCACGCAATTGCACATCAATATTCGATAAGGGTTCGTCCATAAGGAGTAACTTAGGTTCTGTAACAATTGCTCTTGCAATGGCAATGAGCTGTTGTTGCCCCCCTGAAAGTCTTGCAGGGTACTCGTTGGCATATTTTTTCATATTAACCTTATCGAGAACAGCCTCAATCCTCTTTTGTCTCTCAGCCCTTGCAAGCCCAATTGTCTTTAATCCAAACTCTATGTTTTTATACACCGTCATATGCGGCCAGAGGGCGAGGTCTTGAAATACCATTCCGATATGACGTTCTTTTTGGGACATTACTACCTTTTGGCTGCTACTGGCAAGTACCCCATCTATCCAAATCTCACCATAGTCGGGTACTTCTAAACCTGCAATCATTCTTAACGTCGTCGTCTTTCCACTTCCGGAAGGACCTAAGATGGCCATCAGTTGTCCTCTTTCAACCTCAAAGGAAACACCTCTCACAACCTCCTTTTTCCCAAGGATTTTAAGCACGTGTTTTACTTCAAGTACATTCATAATAAACCTATTATCATAAACGATCATTTTATTGTAGAACGCTGCTACCCTTTGCTTCCATTGTCAGGAAATATCTTGAGGTCGCAAGGAAAATGCCGAGAGGTAATAATGTCATTACCACAATGATAAGAGAAAGCGCTGAAACGATGTTTGCCGGACTATTTACCATCACTGTGAATAGTGTTATCGGAAGCGTTTCGTGTCCCGGTGGATATACCAATATCGTTG
>CAZBCT010000179.1:0-4989 GCA_964490485.1 uncultured Candidatus Brocadia sp.
TGGTCGGGTCCCATATGGCATCCGGAGCACACCTCCGGACGGCGAGCCTCCGCAACGGAAAAGAGATGTTTGCTATGACAATCGTCACATGAAGACATGTTCTGATGACACTGGTCGCACCCGATCATCGAATACCGCTCACCGCGCCGGTAATTTTCCACATACCAGGGAACGGACATCGTAGCCTCCCAGCTCTGAGGATGGCTTGGTCTGCCATGCTCTCTTCCTTTTGCAAATTCTTTCGCCTGTCGTGGATGGCAAGTACCACAGGCGTTATCGACGGTAGGCATGAATAACTTCTCGTGATTATCACCATGACAGTAAGAACAATACACCCCGCTCTTTGTCCCCGGTTCCCAGTTGTTTAACTCTTTGCCGATTAATTCCTCAATCTCCTGCGTCTCCGCTGAGACTTCCCGGTTTTTTTTCGGTTTTGCATGATTCGATGCCTTCCACTGAGCCACAATTCCCGGTGAAGACTCTTCATGGCATTCGACACACTGATCAGGCCTGTATCTGTTCAGGAGTTCTTTGTAGTTTGAATTTTCAGCAGGAGGCGGAATATAATGTCTCGTTGGATTGAAATACATGTAAAACGGTATCGGCTGGTAAAATTCACCCCACGGCCCGTCACCTTGCTTCAACCCCACAAAATCCTCATACAGGTTCTTGAGCGATGCATCGGGATATTCATACGAACCCGGCGCTGAATCAAGGGTTGGGAGACTCTCTGTATCGGGAGACATCCAGGTATTCGTTTTCTTTTTTTCGACAACAAAAATTCCAAACATGCCATTCATCATATGTTCATGAAAGTGACAGTGGAATGCCCAATTTCCCGGACCAACCCCCTCCCCCGCCGTAAAATCTGCAACATACGAAGTAAATGGAGCAAGCGAAACATTGTCTATCAACTCCCCGCTTGCCTTATCGACCCATCGATGTCCGTGCGTATGAAAGGTGTGCATCTCCTCTGACGTATTAATCACATGAAATCTTACCTTTTCTCCCATGTTTGCTTTCCAGACCAGGCCGGGAAATGCGGAACTGTCTCCGTTCATAAATTCAATGTCACCGGACTTATCATTAAACGCCTCATACTCAGTCCCGTTCATCCTGTATGAGTGCATGAAGACAACAAACTCTTTATCGGGTGGATTTGCGACATCTTCTTTTGGCTCGATAATCAATGCACCCCAGAGTCCCCGGTAGAGACCTTCATCTCCGCCCATTTCCAGGGCATGAGTGTGATAAAACCACGTGCCCGGAGTGCCGCTCGTGTCCCACTCATACGTCCTTGAATGTCCCGGCTCTACGGTGCTGGTAGGATTCCCTGCTATGTGAGCGCCATCATTTGCAGCGGTGTATTTCACCCCGTGAGGATGTAACGAGGCGGGTACTGCCAGCTTATTGGTAAAATGAACTCTGATTTTGGTCCCTTCCTTTACTTTTATGGTAGGACCGGGCACCGTCGGCTTTTCACCTTTTTTGCAATACCCCCACGCATCGAAAAATACGCCGGGTCTGAGCTCCAGGGCAACCGGACGCGCCTCCATTTCCAGGGAAACAACGCCATCCTTTCCTGCCAGACAAGGGATCTCTGCATATCCTATCTTGAGAATGAAAAGGAGGCACACAATCACCATCGGAGGGTAAATTCGTGATTGTTTGAACATTTCCGACTTCCTTAACTGGACAAGCATTATCAGAAAATAAATCAATTTTAGATTTACGATTTCAAATTTACGATTTTTTTGTCTCCTTGCTGATCGCTCACGCTGAAATCTCAAATCGTACTTCGTAAATCGTAAATTTTATTGGATTAGAACTGTTTAAAAATAAACATCAAGAAACCACCTGATCATTTATTCGAGTGTACAAATCGCCTGCGGACACTTAATCCTGAGCACAGAACTGCCAACTACGCGGAACCGATGGTTCAGATTCTCTGGCCCGCAGTATTCGACCTTAAAATTTCCACCCACTGCCAAATCTGCATTTTGCCTGCCGGCTGCCATAACCAGGGCTACATCTTTTTTCAGTACGGGGCTCTGGTATACACCGCCCTTTACCATCTCTCTTACCGCTTCGATCTCTAATTTTCCCGTGCGCTCATACACCTTGTGGAGCAGCGCATAAAGCCTTGGACTCACGACAAGCGTATACGGCGGGAAAAAACCGGTACTCCTCAACTTCTCAACCGCAGACACCACATCCTGAAACCCGTTGCCGATTACTGACCAGTCGCTCAGTTTCGCAATGTTACGGCCATCCACATTCAATAGCCCTGCCATGTTCATGTCCGGCAAGCCGTTAAACACCAGGTCGTCTTCCCGGGCAGCAGCGGCAACAGCAGCCCCGATTGCAACGCTGATATCCAGAGGAGTTTCACACTTCCTGCTCGCTTCGATGTCCCTCCAGAAGAGCCAGAAATCTTTGTAAATGAGCGGTATGTGCGCAATCTCACGTTTGAGCGCATGAATGGCATTGTCAGATTCTCCAAGCATATCTACGGTTGCCCACGACGGTGTTCCAAAGGTGTCGACAGGAACACACTGGCTCCCCACACCGAGGGGACCATACGTTTCCAGGAACTTTCTGCCCACAAGACATTTTTCGGTGGTTTCATGGACACATCGTTGTAACTTTTCCCAGTCCTCGCGTCCCATCTGTATATCTGAAGAAACGCCCTTGCCTTCTCCACCGCATCCCTTTTCTCCCTCACACGAACCCTGGCACCCTTTGAGGTTACCACAGGAACCCTTTTCACCCTTACCATTGGAGGAAGCATCGGGTGATGATGCTGCCAGACTTTTGGGAACCGCATGGCAAGAAAGACATCCCTGATTCAGATATTGACACGTCTTATGGACATCCCTTAATTCCTGGGAAGAGTGACACGAAAAACAATCATTTTCTTTCGTGCACTTTGCATAGACAGAAGATGCATTTTGTGGCAGATAGAAAATGGCAGACAGTGCGAAAATCCAGACAAAGTGATATTTTTTACAAAAATTCTTGTAGACCTTCATAATCATAGCCTCCTTTTCCTTTAAATAGTTTTTCAGAAATCACATTCCACAACCTCTACATTTCCCATTTCACCTCGCTTTCTCCTAAATACGGACTTTACTTATCGCTCCTTTGGAACTTTCCCTATGGTTTTGTATTGTACTCTATTCGTATGAGTAAGTGCAAAAGAAACGTTGTCATTGCAAACGCCTTTGCGGAGTTGTGAGACCGGGCAAAGCAAACCCATGAGATTCCCCGCTTTGTTCGGCATGACTGTCACAGGAAGTTTGCTTCTTGCTATCGCCCTCGCAATGATGCGTGTGGACATAGTTATTTACTCCGCTCATTATATGCCACCCCAACGAGATTATTTTCACTTTTTTGTTTTTCATTCATGATTACATATTTCTGTGAAGACACCTCGTAATCCGTCAATAGGTCGTAAAACAGGGTTGGATTATTTTCTTTTAATTCAATCATATAATCTAAAAATTTAATTATTCCATCGCTGAATATCTTTTTTACCTTTTTCATTAATAAACGTTGTTTTTGTGCCTCATAAATAAAAAGCTTGTCCGGATTGTTTTGTTTAAATAATTTGACATCCTCAATAAAATGCAGGGTGTAAATCATGTCCTCAAAACTCGAATCTATATCGTGAATAATTGCCCGCTCCATAAATTCATAAAATACATGATAGGCCAGGGTATATTCCGTAATGATATGTTCCATCGCTTCTAATGATAAATACTCCAGGTGATCAGCGTCACTGCGCAGTTGCTGTAACTCTTCCAGATTTGCATTTTTGATTTTCGATATCGTTATTACCGGAAACTTGAGCGCATGAAAATGGGTAAGAAAAAAGTTGCGCATCTTTGACCGGTACAAATAGCTTTTCACATACATGAATTTCTTTAGTTTTTCCGCCCTTTCCTTCCTCTCTAACAATTTTTCAATCAATAGAGCGCCCAGCAGAATTTCAAGGGGTATGGCTGCCAGATGTAATGCAAACTCGAAATGAATCTGATAGCTAAGAAACAGAAATATCCCTGAAACGGATACCAGAGAGACATATAGCCAGGCTTTTTTGGTAAATGTCCCTAAAAACCTTGCAATATGAAACGACAAACTTTCCAGATGCAGGGATTGTTCAAGGGCGGTCTTTTTGTACATCTCCAGGATATTTGTTTGTGTCGCGATCAGAGATCTGAGCCTTTCCGCCTCTGTAATCTCGCTTTTGTCAATAACAAATATCTTTTCTGATACAAAAGGTAATACCGCCATTCTTACATTCAACGCAATATTTTTGAACATGTCCGCTGTATTACGGGGAATTTTTGCCTTTGAAAAGATAATTAAAGAAAATAAATTTCCCGTAGGCAACATACCCCCGAATCCTAAAGCGGACTTAATTCCGAAAGGAACCACAAATTCATTCTGTGCAGGAATATATGGACTTCCAGGGGCATCAGGCACGTAATATACGCTAAAAATCTTATTTTCCAGTTCAATCGCCAGATTTGGATCGGGGTTCAGTACATTCGAAATATCTATCCCCAACTGATACAAAAATTGGTAAACCATCAGGTTTTGTTTCAGCATCTCTTCGTTGATCAAAGGAAGAACCCGGTGTCCCTTTGAAAGCTTCGTTGAATTCCATTCAGGTAGTATTCCGGCGGTCGCCATGAGAATCAGGCACTTCAGCTCCTGTGACACTGACTGTCCCTGTAATATTCCGTCGGCCAACTTCTGTAATTCCCCATCGAGACTTGCATACGGGTAGGTCATGAAAAAACGCACTAAAACGCTTGATTTTTCCCCCGTTTTTTTATCAATCAGATGGTCGTAGAAATAACGGCATATGGAATCGGCCAATTCTTCAACATGCTTCGCCTTCAACCCGAATTGTTGTAACGCATCCCCACAGTGGGTCATGTCTTGTAAGGTAAATTTTGTCAAATCATACATTATCTTTTT
>CAZBCT010000180.1:0-4722 GCA_964490485.1 uncultured Candidatus Brocadia sp.
TTGTCCTGAATCTCCTGTCAAGCATATTTTAAAATATTTTCATTGAATAGTTACTAAATTAGTTTATTATGAAACTTTTAATAGAATCGATGAGGCTTTTAATAGAGAAAAATACGTGCAGTGTTGAAAATATCCGCACTATCTTTATTGATTTTCAGAAATACCTCTACGAGCGGAAGACGGCGTAATTGTTTGCTGCTGGAGTGCCCTGAATGCTGAATAGAAACAGGGCGGAATTGCTCAAACCATAACAAGAAATGAAAAAACGCTATGAATTTTCAAAATATAGTAGAGAACAAACAGAAAAGAAAGGATTAAGAGATGAAGATACTCGGTGTTTCAGGTTCTCCTATCCATAATAGCAATACGGACAGGGCGTTAAAAGTGGCGCTGGAGGCCACCGGACTTGAAACAGAATTTATAAAACTTGTTGAGTACCAGCTCACTCCATGCAGGGCATGTATCGGTTGTGTAAATACAAACAGGTGTGTAAACACGCAGGATGACGGAATTTTATTGGCGGAAAAAGTAAAAGAGGCCGATGCCCTGATTATTGCCTGCTATACGCCGTATTCTTCCATAGACTCGCTAACGAAGTCATTCATTGAGAGACTCTATCCTCTTCGTCATAAGCATGGATTCATGGCAGGCAAACCGGGAGGCGCAATCGTTACCTGTGCAATTCCTGCCACAAATAAAGCATTACCGCCCGCTTGTGATATGGCAATAAACGCAATCATGTTTTATATGATGGAAGAAGGGATGAATTTTGTAGGCGCTGTCAAAATATTGGGAAACGTACCCTGTATTAAATGCGGTTACGGCAATGAGTGTAAGACATCCGGCATTAAAATGATATTTGGAAATGAAGCCACAGTGCAATCGGTCGGTGTAAACAAGTTTGAAGAACAATTGGACGCCCTTGATGCCGCAAGGGATCTGGGTAAAAAGATAGCGCGTGTGCTCAAAGAAAAAGAAAAAATATTTAAGTAAGCTCCTTAATTTGTTAAACATTTCACACCTGAATTTACATAGAAGGAGTCTGCTATGAGTGAAAGAAGAAGTTTGTCTTTTATTGTTAATTACACAATACTTGTCGGTATGTTTTGTTTATGTGGCTGCTCCACAGGCTTACATAATACTATTGATGCTCCTCGTGTCTTGGATATAAAACAGGTCGCAGAAGAAAAAGGATGTCTTTCCTGCCATGAGGGAATCGAGATTATCAATGACAGAATGCAGCCATTTCTCCTGAGCTTTGCCAAAGTAAAATACGGAAAAGGAAAGGGTTACGAATGTGCGATTTGTCATGAGGGAAATCCCGCATCTGGTAGAAAGGAACAAGCCCATAGCGATCTTGTTCCAAACCCATCAAGTATGTGGGTGCTTCACGAAGGGAAAGGGTGCGCAAAATGCCACGACAGTAAAGGGAGTATAACTACGCTTATGGGGAAACCACTCAGCCAACCTGAGGGTGGAGAACTTATGTCCGAGCAGCTCCTTTCATCAGAACCTTCGGGAGTACTGGGAATGGATTATACCCACAGGATGGCAACGTCCTTACATGCCCTGATGACGGGGATAGCGAGTAAAACGCTCTCTTCAAATGGAGTTATACCGAAAGGGACCTTTCCGTACGGAAACTTTGACACGATAGACACCGATGGCCAGATTCCAAGAGTCGGTTCTGAAAAATACAAGGAATGGGTTGGGAAGGCTATAAACACAGGCTATCTAAGAAGGCTTGAAAAAGTGGATGAGATCCCTGACTTTGGGAAGGGGGTTAAGGTTTTTGGTTCAGAAGAAAAGGCGGGCTTTTCTGATACCTATAGAAAACAGTGCGCAAGGTGTCATGTCTGGGGTGAAGGGAGAAATGAGAGGGGAGATTTACGGGCATCAGGATGTGCTGCATGCCATGTGCTCTATGGGAATGACGGTAAATATGAAGGCGGCGATCCAACGATCAAAAACACCAAAACCCGTCCGCATCCGCTACGACATCGTATTACCACAGCCATTCCTGCCGCTCAGTGTACCCATTGCCATACACGGGGAAGGAGAATCGGGACAACCTTTGTGGGCATGTTTGAATATGACTATGTAAAGGATGGCCATGCAACCCCTTTCGATGAACACGCCAAACCGCAGGAACCGCTCTTTACGAAAGAATATTTGCACGTAAGAAAAGACGTGCACTTTGAAAGAGGCATGCAGTGTGCCGACTGCCACACGTCAATAGATGTGCACGGAGACGGCAACATCTACCCCGCGACGGTCTATCAGGTGGAGATTACCTGCTACGATTGCCACGGAACACCCGGAAAATATCCCTGGGAACTCTCTGTAGGATATGGCACACCGGTAACCCTGGAAGGCGAAAGAGGGATATTTAAGGGTGGAATCAGAGAATATCTCCTTACGTCAAGGGGTAATGTGAAGGCAAATTGGATAAAGGAAGAAGAAAAGGCATACGTAGTGAGTAAGTATACGGGCAAAAAGCATGAAATACCTTTACTCAAGGATATAACGTTACATGATACCTTCAAAACCCAGCAGGGCAAGGTTGCCATGTCAACTATTCACAAACATATAGAAAAGCTGGAATGTTACGCCTGTCATGCAACGTGGGCTCCCCAATGTTTTGGATGTCACATGCAATATGATAGGAGGGCAAAAGGTACAGACTGGATAACGACATCCAAAAAAGTAGACCCCACAACAGGCAGACAAACAGTAACCGAAGACTTTGGAGACCTGTCTCTGGAAAACAGGTCTTTCATGCGGTGGGAAAACCCAATATTAGGAATCAATTTGAGAGGGAAGGTCTCTCCCCTCGCACCAGGCTGCCAGGTCTTTTATACCTTTATTAATGAAAAGGAAGATGTTAAGGCACTTAACAAGCATTATACCACTTCTACGGGTCACAATTCCCCTACATTAGCCCCTATAAACCCCCATGCGACAAGTCTTGTCGCAAGAACCTGTGAGGATTGTCACACAAACCCTAAGTCCATAGGGTATGGTACGGGCAATTCCAGGAGTGCAGAAAAGCTTCTGGGTGATAAACCCCTGTTCCAGGACTTGTCAGCAGGTGTATATGGGGATATCCCTGATGCAAAAACGGGGCGGCAGCAGATCCCGGGGATAGAAGATTTCCCGCACTCATTGGATCAATTGGTTGTAAGAAGCGGAGAGCAGATACAAAATATGCCCCTTCCTGAAGACCAGCCGCTAAATCAGGAGGAGAGAAATCTTGTTGAAAGAGAAGGTTTATGTATAGGATGTCATCAGCATTACGGAACCCCGGAGTGGGAAAACATGGTAAAAAAATATGGAAGGGCAGAGACTGCCGAACAACACGAGAAGATAGTTTCAGAGGCAATGAAAAGTTTGATGGAAAAAATAGTGAAGGATAAGGAATAATGCCAAAAATAACAGACTACGAACCTATTGTTGGAATCAACACCATTGAAGAATTGCGCATATTAGCTGGTAAACTTCAGGGAAAGGTGATTCAGAACATCAATTCCACGGCTGTGGGTGGAGGTGTGGCAGAGATTCTCAATCGCATGGTGCCCTTATTGCAGGAACTGGGCGTGGATGCCCGATGGGATTTTATCAAGGGCGGCGAGGATTTTTTCAACGTCACCAAGAAATTTCACAACGCACTTCATGGAAAGTCTGAGGAAATTACTCCACAAATGTTTGAAATCTTTATGGAGACAAGCCAGAGAAATATTGATGAGGTCAAGATTTATGGTGATATTGTGTTTATTCATGACCCACAACCCATTGTCCTGGTTAAGAAAAAGGACTCCATGCCTAATAGCAAATGGATCTGGCGGTGTCATATCGATGTCTCAACGCCAAACAAACAGGTATGGGATTTTCTCACACCTTTTATTCATCAATATGATGGCGCCGTCTTTTCTGCACCGGGCTTTTCACAACTATTACCCATCCGGCAATTCCTGGTATCGCCCTCTATCGATCCTCTAAGCGATAAAAACAGGGATTTACCGCAAGAGACAATAGAGAAAGTTTTGGAAAAGTATCAGATACCCAAAGACAAACCCATTATTACCCAGATATCGCGGTTTGACTATTTAAAGGATCCTGTTGGAGTTATCGAGGCATATCGCCTGGTAAAGAAACGTATTGATTGTCAACTCATCATTGCAGGTGGGACGGCTACGGATGATCCGGAATCAACGAAAGTCTTTGCAGAAACAAAGGAAGCGGCTGGGAATGACATTGATATTCATATCCTTCCCATCCCTTCTGGCAGCGATATAGAAATTAATGCCCTCCAGAGGGCATCCACGGTCATCGTGCAAAAATCACTACGTGAAGGGTTTGGACTCACCGTAACTGAGGCATTATGGAAGGCAAAACCCATTGTTGCCTCCAGTACCGGTGGGATTCCGTTGCAGGTCAAACACAAATACAGCGGTCTTCTTTGCCATAGTGTATCAGGCGCTGCATTTGCCATTAAACAGTTATTAAACAGCCCGGAATACGCCAAAAGGCTGGGGGATAATGGCCGTGAGCATGTAAGACAGAACTTCCTCCTTACCCGTCATTTAAAGGACTACCTGCTCTTGTTTCTGTGCATGTATCATCCGGAGGATATAATTTATTTGTAACTTCTCGGATGCTTATAAAAGGGTAACAATTTAGTTTTCTGAAAAAGTAGGGGCGAAGCATTTGCTATAATTGGCA
>CAZBCT010000181.1:0-4523 GCA_964490485.1 uncultured Candidatus Brocadia sp.
TCACACGCAAGGGATCAGTGGTTCGAATCCACTAGCGCCCACCATACAAATCAAGTGTTTCAGGCCGTTGACACACCGGTTTCCCTCTCTTTTAGATGCCCAGGTAGACTTAAATCCACATCAGGTTGGGGCTGCCTATTTGCCTTCATTCCCCGCTTTCCAAGGGCGCCATACTGGCGGATGAGGTCGGGCTGAGGAAAACCATCGAAGCAGGAATGGTTATTTCTAAAAAATGGGCTGAAAGAAAACGGAAAATCCTGGTTATCGTGCCATCAAACCTTCGTAAACAATGGAATCAGGAATTACTGGACAAATTCTTCCTTTCATCACTTATACTGGAAACGCCTTCTTTTAATCAGGAAATTAAAAAGGGAAACTTAAATCCCTTCAACCAGCATGAAATAATCATTTGCTCATACCATTTTGCACGGGCAAAAGATGTTTACATCAAAAAAAATCCTCTGGGACTTAGTGGTTATTGATGAAGCACATAGATTAAGAAACGTTTATAAGCCGTCAAATAAAATTGCCACTGCCGTCAAAAGTGCCGTAGCCCATGCTCCAAAAATACTCCTTACCGCAACGCCACTCCAAAATTCTTTGTTAGAACTCTATGGTTTAGTCAGCATCATTGATGATTATACCTTTGGTGATTTAAAGAGTTATAAAAATCAGTTTGCCAGATTAGCGAATGAAAATGATTTTCAGAATCTTAAAGAAAGACTAAAACCCATCTGCATAAGGACGCTCCGCAGGCAGGTATTAGAATATGTAAAATACACCAATAGAATGGCAATAACGCAAGAGTTTGTCCCGTCTCCTGATGAACAAAGGCTGATAGACGAGATAGAGGCACGCTTACAGCAAAAGATTGGGAAAGCAGAATTGTTTACTATTAGGTGGAAAGTTATATGACTGTATGTTGATTATGATAATTGTGGCGCACACCGCTATAAACTGAAATGCCCTGGAGGTCTTTTAAAACAAATTGACACAGAAGGTATAAACAAATAAAATGTAGTTACATAACTACAATAGGAGGGCTGATATGCTACACGTTGGATTAAGGGAAGCAAATATGCACTTTTCAAAATATCTGAAGCTCGTCAGGGAAGGGCAGGAGGTTGTTGTAACGGAGAGGGGAAACCCTGTTGCTGTTATCAAGCCGCTCATGAAAGAGGGGACGCCGGACGACAAGATTAAAAGTTTGGAAGATCGGGGGATATTGCGAAGGGCTGTTAAAGGAAGGTTGCCGCTTGGCAGGACTATTGCGATTGCAGGACAACCTTTATCCGAAACCATCATAGAGGGAAGGGAAGAGGGGTTTTAAATGAACCCGCCCTGGATATATATAGATACAAGCGCCTATCTGAAGATATTCCTGAAGGAAAATGGTTCGGACAAGGTAAGGATACTCGTCAAAGAAAACAGACTTCTTGCTTCCGCTATTCTCACGAGCGAGTGTTTTTCAGCCTTTTCAAAGCGAAGGCAAGGGAAAGAGATTGATGATAAGACCTTCGACAGGTTGGTGAACCGCGTGAAAAAAGACTTGCCGTATCTTGAACTAGTCAGGCTTACAGACGATGTATTAAGGAGGACTGAGGAAATTCTATTACGGTCAACGGTGCGAACCCTCGATGCTGTCCACATAGCCTCGGCGCTCTTATTTCAGGAATCAACAGGAATAGCTCTGACATTTGTTACCTCTGATAAAAAGCAGGCTGAATTTACCAATGATAAAGGGTTGAAGACTATTTTTGTTGGTTGAACTGCTGAAGACGGGAAGATACCCAATGACAGATGCTGACAAGATAAACATTCTCATAAAAGAAGGCGAAGGCTTAACGGTTGAGTTTAAGGAGAGATACACGCCAAAGATTGACCGTGATATTGTCGCTTTTGCCAATTCAAAAGGCGGCTTATTGCTTCTCGGTGTTGATGATAGAGGAAAGATTGTTGGCGAAAATCTCACCAATAAAATGAAAGCAGAAATACATGCTATTGCCAGGAACTGTGACCCGTCAATTCACATTAAGAAAATCCATCAAGAGGGAAATATCGTTGTTGTTGAGGTTGTCGAGGGAGATGAAAAGCCTTATGGTTCATCTTCCGGTTATTACAGACGGCTTGACGCGGTGACACAGAAGATGACTTATCGGGAGGTGCGGTCTCTTTTTCGTGAAACCGATAATATCTCCTTTGAGGACATACCTTGCAGAGATTTAAGCCTTAAGGATATTTCCCTTATGAAAGTTAAATCATTTTTGCGTGAAGTAAATATGTCTTACAAGGTCAACAAGGCAAATCTTGCCTCTTTTCTCACAAGTTTAAGCATTTACAGGAAAGACAAAATCAACAATACAGGGGCCTTGATGTTTTCTTCCAAAGTTAAAAAGTTCGTTCCTCATGCGGAAAGCATCTTCGCGGCTTTTAAGGGAACGGATAAAACGAATATTTATGACAGAAATGATGTGAAAGATGACCTCTTAACCCAGTTTAATGGAGCCGTTGCATTTTTAAAGAAGCATTTAAACGTCCGCAGTGAAATTCGGGGTTTTGACCGTTTTGACATGTATGAGATTCCTTTAGACGCCTTAAGGGAAGCAGTTGTTAATGCTATAGTCCACAGGAATTATACGATTAACGGAACAAGTATTTATGTAAGAATTTATGATGATCGCGTGGAGATAGAAAACCCTGGCGGATTGCCTGAGGGAATTACAAAGCGGGATTTCGGCAAGTCCTCTGTGAGAAGAAATCCGATTATTGCCGATCTGTTCCATCGCATGGGTAAAGTTGAGCGCATGGGTTCTGGTATTGAGCGTATGAGAGAGCTTATGCGTGACACAGGACTGAAAGAACCTGTGTTTGAGATGGATGCATTCTTTAGGGTCACTTTTTACCGTGATCCACGTTATTCCCTTAAAGCAGAAAAATTTCAGAAGGGGATAGAAGAAACTACCCAGAAGACTACCCAGAAAACTACCCAGAAAATACTAGAAGCTATCGCTAAGAAATCAGATATCACTCAAAAAGAACTGGCAGCGGTTATAGGGATAACTGAAGACGGCGTAAAATACCATATAACCAGACTTAGAAAAAAAGGAGTTTTGAAACGCATCGGTCCCGATAAAGGTGGGCATTGGGAGATAGTTGATGGAAGATAACAAATAAATCATCGAAAAGTCGATTCAGCAGCAGAGAGAAAATTTATTGGTTTATTATCCGGACTATCGGATAATAAGGAGTCGTCGTAATTGCAATATCAATATCAACAATGACTTACAGAAAGGCTTATTATCCTACAGGAAGAACAAAAGGCTGAATAGTAAAAGACATGGACAAAACCAACAACTCGAACTTACATGGATAGGCAAGGAGAACCAGCCGAAGCTTGAGCCGCGGATATTGATTGAAGACCCGGAGAGGTCTTACGGATATAGGAACACCAGAACATGCTTTTTTGGGGTTTAGACTGTGTAGGGGGGTGAACAATGATGGAAAAATCGCTTGCTGTATTTGAAGATTACAAAATCCGCAGAGTATATGATGAGGAATCTGAAACATGGTATTTTTCGGTAGTGGATATTATTCAGGTGCTGATTCAGCAGCCTGATTACAAGACTGCCCGGAAATACTGGAACAAACTGAAAGAGAGGCTCAAGGCTGAAGGAAGTGAGTCGGTGACAAATTGTCACCAACTGAAAATGGAAGCGGCAGACGGCAAAAAGTACCTTACTGATGCCGCTAATCCTGAAACGCTTCTGCGCCTTATACAATCTGTTCCGAGCCCGAAGGCAGAGCCGATCAAGTTATGGCTGGCCAAAGTGGGTTATGAACGCTTGCAGGATATGAGCGATCCGGCCCGCTCCCTAGACCGGGCGCGGGAATACTGGCAACAGCATGGGAGAAGCGAAAAATGGATCCAGCAGCGGATGATGGGACAGGAGACCCGCAACAAGCTGACTGATTACTGGAAAGGTCATGAGATTACAAAAGAAGATGAATACGCGATTTTGACCAATATCATTCATCAGGAATGGGCGGATGTCTCCGTAAAAAAGCATAAGGAAATGAAGGGGCTGAAAACACAAAACCTGAGAGACCATATGAGCGAAGCTGAACTGATATTTACTGCTCTTGCCGAGCTATCCACCAGGCAGATAGCAGAGACTATGAATGCAGTCGGCATGGACGAAAACAAGGTCGCTGGTAAAAAAGGCGGAGGCATTGCCAAAAAAGCAAGGCGTGAACTGGAAGCAAAGACAGGCAGAAAGGTTGTCACCGGAGAGAGCTTTCTTCCGCCGTCTTCAAAAAAGGAATTGCCTAAAAAGTAAAAATAATTCATTATCCAGGCTGTGTGATAATAAAAAGTAGCGAATGGTGTAAATATAATAATTACAGAGGCGTATCGAATTGTTTATTATCCTGAAGGAAGAATAAAAGGCTGAAAAGTAAAGAATTATGACCACCAAACCCCAAAAACTCGAAATCCCTTGGATAGGCAAAGAAAACCGGCTACG
>CAZBCT010000182.1:0-4399 GCA_964490485.1 uncultured Candidatus Brocadia sp.
ATTTCAAAGTTGAGATTCTTCGGTCGTTTCACTCCCTCAGAATGACAGAATAATGTGAAAATGTCATTCCTTCGCCTTCCGCCATTCCGAGCGAAACGAAGAATCTAATTCAATGTTCAGGAATTTCAAACAGATATTTTCCCCTCTAGAAAGAGGGGGTTAAGGGGTGTGTAAATCAGTCGTAACACACCCCCGGCCCCTCTTTTTAGAGGGGAGATTTAAAGTGGCTGCCAAAGGCAGCCTAATTCAAAATTTCTCAGGAAAGGAATAGATTATGAAAAAAATGCTTGTCGTAATATTCTTTGCTTTGACAATAACAGCGCCTGTGCAGGCCAAAGAAATCGGTGGTATGAACCTGTCCGACACGATCGTGGCTGGGAAAGAACAGCTTGTCTTGAACGGGGCGGGGTTGCGGAAAAAATTTTTTGTCAAGGCGTATGCAGGGGGACTTTATCTCAAGACAAAAGAGAATGATGCACAAAGAATTGTTAATGCTGATGAACCAATGGCAATCCGGTTACAGTTTATCTATGATGGAGTTTCCTGCAAACAACTGGTTGAAGGGTGGAACGAAGGATTTGCCAATGCTACGAATGGAAATCTTGGGTCTATCAAGGAAAGCGCTGATACGTTTAATTCCTTCTTCACAGAAGATGCCAGAAAAGGGGATGTCTATGATATCATCTACACTCCGGGGGAAGGAGTGCATGTCTCTATCAAAGGAAAACTGATGGGAGTCATCAGCGGGCTTGATTTTAAAAAAGCACTGTTTGCCATCTGGTTGGGGGAAAAGCCCGTTGACAGCGCACTCAAACAGGGAATGCTGGGCAAATAGAACATGCTGAAATTCCTGGAATGGCGTGACGACGCTATTAAGACCGCGGTCATTTATCCTGGAGGAAACGCAAAAAAGAACGCTGTCATTGCGAGGAGGAACGACGAAGCAATCTCTGTGGTGGGATTGCCTCGCCTCTTCATTCCTCGCAATGGTAATATTTTACGTATACACTTTACTGGAACGCTATATGAGAAATAAGTGAGCATAAAACTGTCATTGCGAGGGTTTTGTCCGAAGCAATCTCCAAGGTTTGGATTGCTTCGTCGCTCCACTCCTCGCAATGACAAGGAAAAGGGTTTTTTTAAATACTAAAGTAATAGGGAAATTCTCAATCTGGCATATTATTTTATTAAAGTGTCTACATACGTTATCGTCATTGCGAGCGACAGCGAAGCAATCTCCATTTAAAACCGCTAAATTTAGCCAAGGTAATGGTAATGGATAAAATATATTCTGTTTACATAATGACGAATAAAAGCAATACGGTACTTTATACGGGGGTAACGAATGATCTCAAAAGAAGAGTATATGTGCACAAAGAGAAGAAGATCGAAGGATTTGCAAAAAAGTATAATGTTACCAAGTTAGTATACTATGAACTCTTTCGTGATGTGAAAAATGCCATATTCCGGGAGAAACAAATTAAAGGTGGCGCCAGGGCTAAGAAACTAGAATTAATTCATGGAATGAATGCGGGATGGAAGGATTTATATGATTGTTTGTGAGATTGCTTCGGACAAAACCCTCGCAATGACAAGGAAATGGGTTTTTTCCAAAATACTAAAATGACAGGGAAGTTTTATTTAAAAAGAATGAAGAGTAGTATAAGCAAACCTTAATTTTGTTACGAAAGAACGTTAAGCAAAAAGGGTGGTGATATGATGAAAAAACAAAACAATCTTTTCATTATACTGATTGGATTTTTATCATTGCTGATAAACATGCATTCTTTTGCTGAAGATGCAAAGGATGCCAAAGCTGAGCATGAACAGAATAGCAAATGGGAATTTATCCTTGCTCCTTATTTGTGGATGACGGGAATCGATGGAGACGTAACAGTAAAGGGTCGTAAAGCAGATGTGGACGTAAGCTTTGATGATATTCTGGATAATCTGGACATCGCTTTATTAAGTAATTTCATAGCAAAAAGGGGAAAGTGGGAATTTTTTGTGCAACCGAATTATATAAAACTCTCGCCGGAAGGAGATGTTGATAGAAGGGCTGTTACGATAGATGCGGATGTTGAGACCGAGATGTTGATTCTCGAATTTGGGACGTTTTATAAACTAGGCACCTGGGGAGATAAATTTCCCGTATCGCTAGACATCCTGGGAGGAGGAAGATACTGGCATCTTGATAATGAAATTGACCTGGATATAGATATCAGCTTGCCAAGCATAGATAAAGATATACGAAGAGAAAGAGATGTGGATTCGGATAAAGATTTAATTGACCCTTTTGTTGGACTTCGTGTTGGTACGGCGATAACGAAAAAGGTGCGATTTGATGTAAGGGGCGATATTGGCGGTTTCGATATTTCGGATGATACATCCGATCTCTCATGGCAGGCGATAGGTCTCTTTGAGTACGACCTTTCGCAAAGGATTGTACTGGGTGCAGGTTACCGTGCACTGGATATACGATATGAAACAGGAAGCGGAAATGATAAGAAGGGGATGGATGCCACAATCCACGGGCCTATTTTGGGAGTAGGAATCCGTTTTTGAGACATGTCAGGATACCTGTTTTATGGGTTTTGATTTGGGTAAAATGTGAAGCCACATTGAGGCATTATAGCCGAATGCATCTATTTTTCAAATTTTCTGAAAGGGGGTAGGATTTATGACGACTTTTCGATTTATCGTTATCATGTTGCACCTGATACTCTCCGCAGTGCTTTTTAACGTGAATCAATCAGTAGCTGCTGAGAAAACCAAAAAGCCCAACATTCTCATCATTTGGGGCGATGACATCGGCACCTGGAACATCAGTCACAACAACCGCGGCATGATGGGTTACCAGACGTCCAACATTGACCGCATTGCCAGGGAAGGCTTGTCGTTTACCGACTACTACGGCCAGCAGTCTTGCACCGCCGGACGCGCCGCGTTTCTCGGCGGCAATGTGCCCGTGCGCACCGGTATGACTAAAGTCGGCATGCCTGGCGCTAAGGAAGGCTGGCAGATGACCGACGTCACGATCGCCACCGTGATGAAGAGTCTCGGCTACGCCACGGGGCAATTCGGTAAGAACCATCAGGGCGACCGGGACGAACACCTGCCCACCATGAACGGTTTCGACGAGTTCTTCGGCAACCTCTATCACCTCAACGCCGAGGAAGAACCGGAGAATCCCGACTACCCGAAGAATCCGGAGTTCCGCAAGAAGTTCGGTCCGCGCGGCGTGATCAAGGCCAAGTCCAACGGCAAGGGCGGACAGACTATCGAGGACACAGGCCCGCTGACGAAGAAGCGCATGGAGACGGTGGACGAAGAAACCCTCGCTGCGGCCAAGGACTTTATGCAGCGCCAGGTGAAGGCCGGCAAACCATTTTTCACCTGGTGGAACGCCACCCGCATGCACTTTCGCACGCATGTGAAGGCTGAGCACCGCGGCATCTCCGGGCAGGACGAATACAGCGACGGCATGGTCGAGCATGATCAACACGTGGGCGAATTGCTCAAGCTGCTCGATGACCTCAAGATTGCCGACAACACCATCGTCTTCTACTCAACCGACAACGGCCCGCACTACAACACCTGGCCGGATGCCGGTACTACCCCGTTCCGTAGCGAGAAGAACACGAACTGGGAAGGCGCCTTCCGCGTTCCAGCCTTCGTTCGCTGGCCTGGTCATTTCCCCGCCGGGGTAACGGTAAACGGCATTGTGGGACACGAGGACTGGCTGCCGACATTTGCCGCCATCGCTGGTGATCCCGACATCAAAGACAAGCTCGCCAGGGGCACAGAGCTGAACGGCCGGAAATACCGCAACTACATCGACGGAACAAACATGCTGGATTACTTCTCTGGCAAGGTGAAGGATTCGCCCCGTCATGAGTTCATTTATGCCGGTGATGAAGGCCAGATCCTGGCGATGCGCTATGACGACTGGAAGGCCGTATTCCAGGAACAGAAGGAAGAGAAAACGGTACGCATCTGGCTGGAACCCTTCACCGAACTGCGCGCACCGATGTTGTTCAATCTGCGCCGTGATCCGTTCGAAAAGGCCCAGCATGCCTCCAATACTTACTGGGACTGGTATATTGACCACATCTTCGTCGTCGTGCCTCTGCAGGCAATGGCCGGTAAGTTCCTGGCGACCATGAAGGAGTATCCACCGAGCCAGACGCCGGGATCGTTTAACCTGGAGAAGATAAAGAAACAGATCGAATCCGCAGCGGCTGGCATGTGACCAGCCCATAAACGAGGATGCATCCGGTTACGCTTGGTGCGTCTCGGTTCTTGACGCATGAGGAGGATTGCTGTGAAACTCATAAAGACAAACGGTAATAGTTTAGTTTTTTGAAAAAATACCGTGAAAAGCTCCGTTAGGAGCGAT
>CAZBCT010000183.1:0-4393 GCA_964490485.1 uncultured Candidatus Brocadia sp.
ACGTTGCTTAAAAAACTTACAAAAAAAAGAAGTTTTTACAGGGTAATACTATAAGAATCGTATTTTCAGAGCGACGGGGCTTATGACTGCGCCAATTTAAGCACGAATCAAGGTGCAACGGTTGGGGTAAGTTCGTATAAGACAAGAAGGCGAACAATTTCAAGGGGAAAGACTTCTTTGTTCGCTGTATTTTGGCTGGCAACTTTGCAAAAGCGCGATTACGTTTCATAAATGCCAGAGAAGGGAGTCGAACCCTTACCCCCTGTGACGGGGACCAGATTTTGAGTCTGGCGTGTCTGCCAATTCCACCACTCTGGCATAATAATATTTAGTATAATAATTTATTTACAAGAATCAAAGAAAATTTCATGGTTTTATTGCGGGCGGTGAAATACCGGGCATTGAAACCGACGACGCACGCATTTTTGTATCAGCCTGGATATTCTTCAGGTGATAATAATCCATTACGCCGAGATTTCCCTCCCGGAACGCCTGGGCAATAGCCTTCGGCACTTCAGCCTCGGCTGCAAGTATTTTTGCAATATTTTCTTCGGTAAGCACCTTCATCTCCTGCTCACGGGCAAGAGCCATACTGCGCCGTTTCACGGCATCTGCCTGTGCTATACGTTTGTCTGTTTCCGCCTGGTCTGTCTGCAGTTTTGCGCCAATATGGTCGCCGATCGTAATGTTTACAATATTGACCGACAGTATTTGGAAGGTGGTATCGCTATCATACTTTTTTTCCATAACAAGCCCAGAGAGCACGTCAGGGCTTTCAAGCGCTTTTTTATAGGTTTCAAACGTACTGACGGTTGCAAGAATGCCTTCGCCAACGCGCGCAATGATGGTTTCTTCCGTAGCTCCGCCTACAATTCTTTCGATATTCGTGCGAATGGTGATACGCACTTTCAGTTTTATCTGGATGCCGTCCCTGGTGACACCATCCAGAGTGGCACAACCCTTTGTTGGGTCGGGGCAATCAATTACCTTCGGGTTGATGCAGGTTTTTACGGCATCAAATACATCTCTTCCGGCGAGATCTATGGCACAGGCATGATCAAAACCCAGCGGGATATTTGCCTTTCGTGCGGCAATAAGGGCACGGATAACCTGATTCACATTTCCGCCTGCCAGGCTGTGCGCCTCAAGGGATGATGAGGCAAGGTTGATCCCTGCCTTCTTTGCCATAATACGGTGGTCGACGAGAGACCGCACATCGACATTCCGGAAAGTCATGCTGATCATCTGCGCAAGGGATACATGGGCGTCCGATAGAATGGCCTTGATATAAAGCCCGCCGTATTTATAGAGGATCAATATGCAGGCGGAAATGAAAAAAAAGAGCAAAACATACAAAAAGATGGACGTACTTATGCACATCGTAAGAAGTGGCATATATTGCATATTCTTTCCTCTCTTAAAACTCTTTTTGATAAGCCTGTGCTTCGGTCGCGGCCATTAGTAATTCAATGGGCGTTTTTACCTTGGCGGTAATGCCTTATCCATCTCGCTATACTATACCATCAATATTGTCCGTGTCAATGATTGTTCCATATCCCTGATGCAGATGAATGCCGCGTACTCATCCCTTTATCAGGGTATTTCCAAAGTCTGCGGCTATGCGGTTATTTATAGTAAACGCTTAAAGAAAGTTGTCATTGCGAGGGCGCTAGCCCGAAGCAATCTCTATAGGGGGGGATTGCCTCGCTATCGCTCGCAATGACCAGTACATGTCAACTTATTTAATACGTTTACTATAGTATGGCAATAGTAAATAGCCAGAATTTTCACGCAGACACTTTCCTATTGTAATTTCGAGGCAACAAATTATAATGATAATAATCTAATAGAGGAAAAGATTTGTCTTTTGACCTCGTGTATCCTGTCTATTTTTTACCATGAAAACGTTTGTCGTGAAAAAATTTTTTTTTACTGCGGCTATTATTCTCTTTATACCATGCTTCCTCAATACAGGAATCTTCGCTCAACTACCATCCTTTCTTATTCCTCCGACAGAATTCAAGGCATTTGATACCCCAAACGATGCAGGAGAAACAATATCATTGACCTGGTCAGTCTCTCCGAGTGACGCCCCTGATGTTTTCTACGTAGTTTACATCGACAAGGATGAAAACGGCGCCTTTGAAAAAGAGGCCATCCGGATTAAGTCAAACACCAGTTATCGAACGGGCGCCCCTGAAATTTACGGGCATAAAAAATCGAATGAAGATTATCACTATGTTCAGATATTTCCCAGAAAGGTGTTCAACGGGGAAACGATTGACAAGAGGCAGGTCTATTACTTCAAGTTAGGGATGGTCTCCGGAGAGAGTAAAATTGTCTTTGATACGGTAGCCTCTGCAAGGGCGCGTGGTAATTGGTTGCATATGAAAAAGGCAAACAATTTTATCATCATGATTACCCTCTCGGTGATTATTTTTTATTTTATCGTGCATGCGCGTCGAAACCCCAATATGTTTTTACGAAAGATTAGTGGATTGGATGCCGTGGATGAGGCCCTGGGTCGCGCCACAGAAATGGGTAAGCCCGTGCTGTTTGTTCACGGGCTGACCGGTATGGGAAGCATATCGACTATAGCAGCAATAAGTATCTTGGGCAGGATTGCACGGAAGATTGCCGATTATGATGCCAACTTAAAGGTCGTGAACAATGATCCTATTGTGATGTCGGTTAGTCAGGAGGTTGTGAAGGAATCGTACCTTGAAGCGGGACGCCCTGATGCCTATAGCCCGGACAACGTCTTTCTGGTAGCGTCGGAACAATTTCCTTACGTGGCGGCGGTTGGCGGCATTATGACCCGGGAAAGACCCGCCGCTAATTTTTTTGTCGGATATTTCTATGCAGAGGCATTGATCCTGGCAGAAACCGGCGCTTCTACTGGTGCAATCCAGATAGCCGGTACTGATGCCTATACCCAGTTGCCTTTCTTTATCACCACGTGTGACTACACCCTGATTGGAGAGGAGCTGTATGCAGCCAGTGCCTATTTGTCGAGAGAACCCATGCTCATGGGTACCCTCAGGGCACAGGATGTGGGGAAGGGCATTCTCATTGTTATACTGATACTCGGGACGATACTTGCCAGTTTCGGGTTGACATTTATCACGCATTTGTTTGAGGCTTTTTAAGGAGAACGCAGACAATGCCATCAGTAATTCGGAAAAAATCCTACAATTCTGTAAAGGTATTTTGGCTAAGTGGGTATATACCCACTTTTGGCTAAATTAAAGAACTTTTAGCGACCAATATTCTTAACGCTGTGAGCACATTAGCTGATATCTAAATCCTGCAAACAAGGCTTGTCCTTGTTTGCAGGATTTAGGGTGTAAGTAAATATGAAAATTTATCTGGACAATTGCTGTTTCAACCGTCCCTTTGATGATCAATCTCAGCTTAGGATCAGACTTGAAACTGAAGCAAAATTAAAGATTCAGGAAGAGATTCGGGCAGGAAATTTAAAATTGGTATGGTCATACATATTGGATTATGAAAATAGCAAAAATCCATTTGAAGATCGAAAATTCCGAATCAGAGGATGGGCGAAATATGCTTCAACAAATATTAAAGAAAACGCCGAAATAATTAAAAGAGCGAATTTGTTGAAACGAAAAGGATTCAAAAAGTTAGATTCCTTGCATATCGCATGTGCCATTATCTCGAAATGCGACTACTTTCTTTCTACAGATAATAAAATTCTAAATTTGTCAAAAACATTGGAGAGGAAAATAAAAGTAACCGATCCAATAGTTTTTATAAAGGAGATTTTATCATGATTACAGATACGGAAATAAGGCTAAAGGGGCTAAAGGTTCTTGCAGAATTTCTTGGTGATGTTGAAGCAGAACGTTTTATCTCCCTTATTCAAAGAGAACCCTTTGATTATACAAAATGGCGGCAGGGGTTGGATGAAGACTTATCTATTGAAGAAATTAGTAAAAGGGCAATGGCTGTGCGCAATAAAAATGCCAAGCAATAGTATTCTGAATGAACATAAATTCTGAGAAAGGGGTTTTTAGCAAGTAATCACTTATGAACTTTCTTAAACGTACCATCCCACTCATCATTGCCTTTGTCATGGGCGTGCTCATGGCTATGCAGTATTATGTCCCTCATAAAATTTCACAAGACTTGCTGGAGGTAGTATCCAAATGGGATCGGATTATTGCGGGTTTTGCCGTATTCATTGGCGCTTATAGCCTGTCTCATCTTCATTGGACGAGGATTAAAAGGAAGGTGGAAGGCTGGGGATACAGCGTCTTTGTCTATTTTGGGGCGATTATTACCCTGTTCTTTGGTTTTCTGAACGGGGGGAAATTTTTCTGGAATGACAAGCAGGAAGGCACGATGTTTGACTGGCTTTATTATTATGTAC
>CAZBCT010000184.1:0-4339 GCA_964490485.1 uncultured Candidatus Brocadia sp.
CGGAATAATAACCATAATAATTAAAGATGTGCACCGGTATGCCCTTCTGTGCCAGGTAATTAAAGAGTTTGGTATTGAAATCAATCTCACCGAAGGCGTAGAGGGCCTCCGTATTTTCAATGGGTATAACGGCCTTAGTGCCATCCTCCTTCTCAAAGAAGATAGTGTTTTCCTGGCGTTTCAGACGTCCGTTGTTAAAGATATAGTAGTTCTGTTTCATAAAAATACAGGAGTCAGTCAGAATAAAGAATTCAGGAGCCAGAATACAGGAGTCAGAAGTCAAATTTAAGGTCCGGAATTACGAATAGAGGTTGAATACGCCTCCAGTAGTTTACTGACCTCTTCAAGCTGGGACATCAACCCCAAGCTATCACCATATCCAAGATCTCTTGTAAGGATCAAATAATACCGACATTCCTCAAGAGAACCTTGTGAGATATTCATAAATCTAACTTTATCAGCTATGCCTCTTTTTTTAAATCCCTCTGCTATATTTGCAGGGATAGAAATTGCGGCACGCCTTAATTGGGAAGTCAATCCATAAATTTCTTTTTGTGGGAAGTTGTCGCTGAATCGATAAATAGCTAATACAAATTGATGGGCTTTCTGCCACACAATCAAATCTTGAAAACTCTTTGCAGGTGTCTTCATTACTTTTTTGTCTCCTTAATTCTGACTCCTGTATTCTGACTCCTGACTCCTGACTCCTGACTCCTAAAATCACACCCAGCACATATCCCCATAACTGCACTTCTTGCATATCTTCATCTTTTGATATGATGGTGGCAATTCGGCGCTCACAATTTCTATGATTTCCTTCAAAATTGCTTGAATTTTCTCATCGTCTTCCGGTTCTAAAAACACGTCCAGGGTCTTTCTGAGCTTTGGATAGTTTATCTTTCCCGTAATACCTTCCACACCCTTTTGCTTCAGATACCAGAGGTAATACTTCAACTGCCAGATATGCGGTTCTTCCACCCTGTCAGACTTCTTCACCTCGTGGATGACCCGGTCATTGCCAATGAAATCGATCTTAATGGTATTGTCAATATCGATCTCCTTCTTTTCCCGTTCGTAGGACGTCTCATGGATCAGTTTGCCGAGGTAGACGGCGTCGCTCGTTTGTTCCATCTCAATATTTTTGGCAAAATACCAGAGCTTCTTTTTACAGAGGAAGTAGTAGTTTATCTGGGTGCCGGTGAAACGTATAGATGTTGACAACTGCATGCCCATGTTATAACATAGTTATAATTTAATTTAGAGAAATTTCAAACTTATTTAAGCAGGGATTAACAGGATAGGCAGGATATTTTCTTATCATGTTCATCCTACCAAATGAAACCGGAGATTGATCATGTTACGTAAAATATGTCACATAGGTAATAGCTATGGTATTTCAATTCCAAAAGAGATCCTGAAAAAACTCCATTTGACTGCCGGCGCCCATGTTGATGTAAGAGTAGATGAAAAGGCAAACAAGATTATCATTAAACCTGCAGCCCGGAAGTCTCTCTCGTCGGAAATAGACAAGGAATTTGCCTCACAAGTCAAAGGCTTCATAGAGCGTTACAAGCCAGCCTTGAAAGTATTGGCTGAAAAATGACCTATCTAACTCCTGAGCAAGTCCTCTTTATTCACTATCGATTAATAGAGGAAACATGTGGCAGTCACGGTATTCGTGACATTGCGCTGCTCCAATCAGCAGTAGCGAGACCTGTGGCTACCTTTGACAACAAAGACCTTTATCCCGACCTATTTTCCAAGTCTGCTGCGCTTATGCATTCTGTTATTAAAAATCATCCCTTTGCGGACGGTAATAAAAGGACTGCCATCACCGTAGCGTCCATCTTTCTGCTTCGTAACGGTTACAACCTCAAGACATCAAATAAAGAACTCGAACGATTCACATTAAAAGTAACAAATGAGCATATAGAGCTACAAGAAATAGCAGGATGGTTCAAGAAACATTCGGCAAAGATAAAACAATAAAATAGGTGAATCTGATTTAAACAGGGATTTACAGGATAGGCAGAATATTTTTTTTATCATGTTCATCCTGTCTATCCTTGTTAGCTGAAATTCGTGGCAAAATACCTCGTCCTCAACTTCGTATAGAGAAGATTCACCCGTTCGTCATCATTTAACCATCCTTATCGGTGAGACGTACCAATTATCCGCATAGAATCGAGGGGTTCAGGTTACAAACCTGAACCAGCCCAGGCAAACGGAATCCGAGTTTCAAGTTCCAACCTGTCTATCACTGTTCCGTAATAGAGGGCAAGCGAAATGCTTTAATATTCCTTCAGCCTAAGCCTGACAAATTCAAGGAATGCTCTAAAACCCTCCACAATAGCCAGAGGAAAAGGGGATGCCTCCACATTCATTTGTGACCCATTATGGAAGTGATATGGATAGGAGAAAACATTGCTCCAGTTTTTGTCAGGGAAATTATCGTATCGGAAGATCATGCCGGTAGGGTCTGTCACTTCCCAGTGGAAGCCGAATTTGTCGAATAGTTTCTGTGATAGGCTGACATCAATGAAACCATGTTTAATCAGGAAGATTCGCAGTTTATGATCAATAACCACGGAATCCTTAACGATATCTGAGAATTCAACTTCGGCAATTTTTCTGAGGTCATCAATTGAAGGCATTTAAACCTTCTCCAGAAGTTTTTTTATTTTTTCCCTTTCTGCCTCAAGATTATCAAGGGCAAAGTAGTCGTCGTACGCATTCTCCTCGCTAATAAACCCCTCTTTTGCCTTTGAATCAAGCTCAAAGACATTTTTTACACCATATTTCTTCGCAATGAGAAATATATCTGCCTCAATCTTTGCCAGTTTCTGGTGAAGATATATCCTCAAACTCTCTCTAAGAAGTTCATTCGGGTTCAAGTGAAATTCTTTAGCTATAGTATCAATAACAGTCATAATCCACCTCCAACGGCATTATATCAAAGTCAACAAAGCCGTACAACTTTATAAAGCAGTGATGTTTTTTCCCATTGTTGATAGTCTATCGTGTCGACCTCTTAATCGATTGAATTTCATGTTTAAAGAATTTCATACCATGTATCAGGAGTAATTGGCTTAATTTCCTGAAAGCACTGAAAATCCTCTGTATTTAAAGTAAGAATAGAGGGAATATTGTATCCAATCATTACCGCGGCAATATAGGCATCATGAATGCGAAGACCTTTAACATTGTTGGATTTTACAAGCTGTTTCCATATAGGCCAGATACCGTCATAGTCAGGGAGTACAAAGTAAGCAGCTTCAAATTCTTCAATTTCTCTCAGGGCACGTTCTGTGGTCGCTCCCAATCCATTTGGCGCTGGCCTTGTTGCAACACAGACATATTCTCGCAGTACTTGTCTATGTATACATAAGGTAGTTTTGTTTACAACTAAACCCTTAATGGCTTCAATTACCTTGTCAAAAAATGGTGAAGCCTCATCTCTGGAATAGACAAGGATATTAGTATCGAGAAATACTTGATTTGGCATCAAACCTCCTCGTAGATAGCTTCACGTCTGAGTTGTTTTGGAGAAAGCCAGCCGGCTTTGTATCCGCCTATTGGTAATTTTTTAACATCAACTTTATATGATTGATGTAATTCAGACACGTGAGGTAAAATCACGACGTCTACGTCTCCAGGTGCTAATTCATGGACAACGACACGAATTACTCCGTCTTTATCAATTTTAGCCCTTATAACCTTTGCATACATAATCCCCATCCTCCAGTAAATAAATTACCTGTAAATTACATGTAATTTTAAACTTATTTATCAATAATTCACAGGGAAAAGGAATATTTATCCTGTTCATCGTGTCCATCCCTGTTAAATAAAATTCGTGTTTATTCGTGTTTATTCGTGGCAAAATGCCTCGTATTCAAGTTCCGTATAGAGAAGATTCACCAGTTCGTTTCGTCATCATTTAACCATCCTCATCCGTGAGACGTACCAATTATCCGCATACAATCAGGGGTTCAGGTTACAAATCTAAGCATACCAAGGAACCCGCAGAAATAACTCATCAAAGGATATTGCTCGCAAGTTTCCCACGAACTTTAAACAACTCCATCATTATTAAAGCGTCTCCATCAAATGCAACGATTGATAGACCATCAGCACACCTAAATGTTGTAATTCTCCAATCAATTTGTTCTTCCAACTCTCTGTTAACGACCACAAATATATGTGGGTCAAATGGTGGAGCCATTATATGGGAGGCAGGGGTTTGATGGTCGTCCTGAAGTAGTTTTAAATCATTGTATTCTTTAGTTGACAACGTTCAGGACATCGTTCACAAAAATAATGGTCAGGACATCGTTCA
>CAZBCT010000185.1:0-4334 GCA_964490485.1 uncultured Candidatus Brocadia sp.
GTGCCTGGTATATAGGGAACAAATTCCTTTCCTAAAAGCTTGCATGCCTCCCTGATAAAATCCTCATGTTTTTTATAGTGCTCTTCCACAAAATCTTCCGGGATCGCCAACTGGATATATTGGCCTGGTTTGTATTGAATGGGCATTGATGGTTGCAACCACATCTCCATCTTGTCGCTGGTAATCGCCCGTTTCTTAATTACCCGGGCGGTGTATTTCCTGACATTCAAGGTGTCTTTCGGCAGATACAGGCTCACATCCTTTTCAACCCTGACCTGACAGGCCAATCGCAGATACCCGTCGCCAACCCCCTCCTCCAAAAATTTTCTGGATGCTTCTCTCGTACGCATGTCAAAATGGGGGGTCTCTACGGCGGTATACGTGCCAACAGCGGTTTGGAGTTTTACCTTACATTGTCCACAGGTGGCCATACCTCCGCAGGCAGCAGGAATGTTGAATCCCCGATTCTGAAGGAGAGAAAGGAGTCTTTCACCGCCTTCGATATCGAGCTCTTTCTTATAGCCATCATCGCTCAATACGGTCAGCTTGCGCTTTTCACCGCGGCCAAAAAACTGATAAATAACCTCGCTAAAAATGCTTAGCATCAATACTAATAAGGCAAGGATGCCTGCACCAAGCAATAGGGAAATGGTCATGGTTTTACTCCAAGCTTCATTTCGATGCTTTTTAATACTTTTTCCAGTTTTAAGTTTTTAAGATGCTTCATTCGATCTTTATAGGTATCACCATAGGCCTTCCACTCCATATAATCATCCCATTTTACAAATTCCTCTTCTCCTTCCAGCATTTCCTTTTCAAATTCTTTAAATGATTTGCTATATTTTCTCTCAAAAAGTTCCAGGGATTTTTTTATGGCCTGAATTTCAGATATCAAATCTAACCTCAAGAAATTTATAATTTCGCTTTTATCTATTCCTACCGTCTTCATTTCTCAATTCTGGTTAAAAAATTTGAATCATGCCAATACCCGTAAAGATGGCTGCCATGATGCCCAGGAGCAGGATGGCAATCGTATCTTCATCCCACGCATTTGTGGGGACAAAGAGACGCTGACGTCTTAAGACTGCAAGCCACACGACAACCATCATCCAGTGAAGTCCGTATCCAAATGCCGTTACGGTTGTAACCAGAAATTTTGCCCCCGTGGGTATCGTAAACGTGGCGCTGGCAAGCACAATACAATTGACCGTGATAAGTTCCAGAAACTGCCCCATCTGTTCATATACATTTTTTGCAAATTTTCTGAGGAGCACGCTCAGGATTTGAACAAACACGGCAATAGTGACGATAAAAACCGTTAAATAGAAGATATTTTCCAGCCGGAGCGGGATAGGTGAATAGTGTGACAAAAAGTCGCTGCACCGCACCAGGATGTGCTGATATACGATCCAATTTAAAGCGGTGGACAACGTTGTTACAATAATTACCGCTATCCCCATCTTCCATGCTGCATCGATCTGGCGCGATTTATTGATCAGGGGGCACAACCCTAAAAGCTTGCTCAGCACGATCCCGTCAAAGAAGAGGGCATTCAGGAGGACAGGAAAAAGCACTATGAACTGCTGGTGCACCGTGGGTATGGTTTTTATGTGGATGATGAGGCTAAGAAATAGACATACACCCAATCCTACAGCGATCAGGGATGTCCTGGATATCCCCTGTTTAGAACGTGATGTGAGCACAGGAACTCCGCTACTGGTTTCAGCAGCAGATGCGCACTCGCAATGCGATGACTCCTGGCATACGATTCCTGTCTTAAGAAGAAACGGACGTAACAAGAGCCTGAAAGCGGCAAGCGCAAAGAAGCCCCCCACCGGGGTGACCATGAGGACTACCCGTGGGAAGGTGTCCGGCAGCACCGGAAAGCCCATAACCGCTCCAAAACCCAAAGGTTCACGGAGAAATGCGAGTAAGATCAAGGCAATCGAATATCCGAAACAGGCCTTTAATATCTTTTTTTGCGCCTCCCAAAAGTCAACCGTGAGTCCTTCGGAGATTACCGCAAGCACGATACAATTGGTGGTAATGAGATCGATATATGCCTTTATATTTGCTGTAATCGCAGGAACAAATGCCTGCGCAAAAAACCCAAAGATCGCCACAAAGACGGATACAATAATCATTAAGAGGGAGATTTTGTGGTGCGTTCCTGCGTTAGCTATCAACCGTTTGAAAGGATAGACCATGCAAAAACTACCAGCCGTTACGAGGGTGACACCAATTCCCATAGTCAGAGAATTTTCCAGTTTGTTCGTTACGGCCAGGGAAGAACAAAAGCCAAGTCCGGCTCCGGCAGTCAAAATGAGATTATCTCTCATAAAATATTTGGAAACCTTTCGTACGCTTCTCTTCAACCCTACCATTTGATGTCCCCTTGCCCTTCCCAAAATTCTTTCATGGCGTCATTCAGAAATTCTTCTATGCCCCTGCTGGTATTCGTAGCGCCGGTAATCCCATCAACCTCATTAACGCCTTCAGCCTTTTTCCCCCTCACGACGAGTATTTTGGGTTTCACCTTTTTACCGGCAAATTGCCTTTTAAAGGATTCCTCGGTAATTCTTCCCCCCAATCCTGGTGTTTCGCTGTGGTCCAGCACCTCAATGCCTTTCAGGGTTTCCAGATCGGGTTCAACGCAGATGAAAAGCGATATGGTGCTCGATTTGTTATAGCCATATCCCATCTTGGATTCCACAAAACCAATTCCCTGAAGTGTCCCGTCTTTTATATATTTGTAAAGTTTCTTTCCGCTTTTGCCTTTCGGTTGTCCCTCAGCGGTCTGCGTTCCTGCAGGCTGAACTTCCCACGACACCTTTGGCTCTTCAACGGTTATGTTCTTGAGGAAGACATCATGGATGTCTTTTTTGTCGAAACTTTTGAAAGTAAAACCTGCAATGCTCTGCTCCCTGACGCGATATGGAATGTTGAAGATGTCCAATACCGCCCGTTTTTCCTTTATGTCATAGTATTCAGCAATCCTGGGAGCGGTAAAAACATATACCATAAGAAGCCCCGCGCAGGGCAAAAAAGTAATGAGGAGGATTGACGCGACCCGGTATATAATTATTTTTAACTCTTCCCTGTACTTTCTCATAAGCGATATCGTATCTTTACCATGAGCGATTGAATAGGCATGGCCAGCAGGTTCATGAGTAAAATGGCATACATTACCCCTTCGGGCAATGTGGTAAAGTCCCGGATCAGCACGGTAATAAATCCACACCCTGCCCCAAAGATCCATTTAGCAGTTTGATTATACGTTGCGGTTATCGGGTCGGTAGCCATAAAAAATGCCCCTAAAATCAACCCGCCGCTCAGGAGTTGAAAGAAGGGTGGCGCTACCGCCTTACCCAAAATCAGCGAAAAAAACACGGAAAAGACAAAGACGCTACCCAGATAAGACACCGGTATTCTCCAATTCGCAACCTTTACTTTAATCAACCACAAGCCGGCTATTATCAGTGCCAGGCGGCACGTTTCACCAAGAGAGCCTGCCGCCGTGCCTAATAACAGGGAAAGATATGATGCAATCTCTCCGTTTGTTTTAAACGCCGTAAATGGGGTGGCATGGGTCACAGCATCCAATCCTTGAGGTACCGTATGAATGTCCTGTGTCCCGATAAGGGGCATTTGGTAGCCGGTAACCAGAAATGCAGGGAAACAGATAGTCAGAAACAACCGGCTGAAGAGGGCTGGATTTACGAGATTATTTCCAATCCCGCCCAGGATATTTCTGAAAATAATGGCTAATGCTGCCCCCAAACCAATCAGCCAAAGCGGCGCCTGAGGCGGAAGGATGGCTGGAATAAACAGGCAGGTGACAAAGCCACCTTCGGCGATATGTTCCTCCCGTGCGATGATTACCCAAAGGACATCTGCGATAAAAACACCCGCAATAAAAGAAACGAGTAGTTTGGGCACAACGCATTGCCAGCCATACAGGTATATCGCCGGTAACACCCACCCGACCACTAACGCTACCAGGACGGCGCCCATAAATCGTTTTACGTCATAATTGTTCCTGATAAAGGGTGGCGACTGAGCAGTTTCCTTTGGGCTGCGGAGCAGTCCGTCAAACGCCTCAAAAAGGGCGCCAAAAAGGAAATTAACCTTCCGGTGGGTATGAATAAAGGATTCCGCCGTGTTAAGGCCCTTGTCCAGAAGGGGTTCTATAGGTTTAAGGAACTTCTTCATTCGTGTTTATCCAGTGCTTTGCACTCTCTGATCATTTTCAGGAGTTCTAATTTCGACGGACAGATGAAACTGCACAGTCCGCATTCAATACATTTTTCCATATGATAAAGCCTTGCCTTGTG
>CAZBCT010000186.1:0-4325 GCA_964490485.1 uncultured Candidatus Brocadia sp.
CCATGCGCCCAGGGTTATGGCCTCTCTGAGAAATTGCATCATCAGCATCTTTCGCTCCCTCGGGAAAACCGCTATCGCACAAACTCTGAGAACTATGACCTACAAACCTCACCTTGCCCTAAAACTTCTTCGCTTATAACGTCTCTTTCTCACCCTTTTTCCCCCCAACTTATCAAACCTTTTTGAGGTGAACAGCGATTCCCTTGCCTTTTTTGCCGCTTATTGCCCTTTTCCCGCCTCCTTACTCTTTCTCCCCTATTCAACTCCCTTCTTTCTCTCGCCTCCTCACTCCATCTTTTTAGAATGTCAGGACTTTGACGTTACCCTGCAGGGTATCCGGGTAAGCCGATCAAATTGCTGCGCGGTGATTTTCATACCCACAGCGCCGTCTCTAAACCTGCAAATGACATCCTGATAGATATGCATTGTTACAACCAGTTTACCACCCCACTATCCCCTCCTTTGCAAGGAGGGGATAGTGGGGTGGTAAAACTTGCTAAAACTTGTCCTCATGAAAATGGGGAAAAGAAGTTTTTACGATATGATACTATAGAGCAACAAATACAGAATAGTGGTCAGGGAACAGGGGCCAGAGGTCGGAGGACTGAAGCAAGAAACCTGCCCCCCGCCCTCCCCCTGCTGATTAGAGACTGAAAGAGGTGTTTGCATGTCAACAATTTATGCACCCGTTATTTTTGATACCATTTCCCATTTTGATCCTGCAACCATTCACCTTTCTTTGCTTTATTAACGATCTGCAGCGCCCTGCGTTGCCCCACTTGCTCGATGGTTACCCCTTCTTTTTGAGAAATTACCTCATAAACCTTTCTTCTATCTTGATTTTCTGCCTGGACAACATCCTCTTTTTCTCGCTTTCCACCAACAAACTGCAGATACCCCATCCGATCTTCCCCAACAATCCCCCTAGATTTTAACTCCACAATAAGAGGGAGTCGTTTTTCCATTTGCACCTTTACTGTACTTATATCCTCGGCACGCAACGAAGCGCCCGTGAGACCAACCACGATAAGCGTAACAATAAAAAAAGACATGCACATTTTTATTTTCATTTTTGTCTCCTGTATAAAAGGATTAAACTTTACCAATACCTATTGATTCGGCTTATTTGATTCATCAGTCTTTCCAGTCTCCGTTGTTTCTCCGCTGATACTTTTTGCTGCTTCATCCAGGTTACCAAAGAAATCTTCCAACTGACGATCTATTCGAATATTTACATCTATGGTAATTTGCATCGGTTTTACATCTACTTCTACTTTGTGTTCAGTCTTACATCCCTGAGAAAAAATTAAAAATACCATGCAACCTGCTACCAACGCTCTTTTCATCTGTTCCTCCTTGCTTTTATTAAATAATCCAACACTGAGAGTTCTTATACTATATCATGCCTGACTCCCTGAGGGTAAGTATTTTTCAGGAATTATTCGTTTTGCATAAACCCGCTGAAGCCAGAACCATAATAGAGTATCTTATCGAGTGGCAGTTTAAAATTGATGTTGAAGCGTATTCCCTGAAAATGTGCCCGTGGCTGCTCTATTTTCACGAGTCCGGTATCTTTCTGGAAACCAAAGGGCAACAGACCGGCAGGTCTTCCGTCCATCTGCATACGAACCATAAGATCCTCGTCTTTGCTCATCAACGAAAGTTTTGCCCAGTCATAGTTGAAATTTTTTAGGGCCTCCTGGGCAATTTGCATTTGAATGCTCTGCTGAACGCCGGATGCTCCTGGTATGAGGGCGTCCGTGCGAAAGCTGATCGTGCCTCCTTCTCCGGGGGTAGAATAAAGGAAGCCATCAAGGATTTTTATTTTCCCATCTTTATAACTTATAGGTATTCGCCCATTCACTGCACCTTCACCTTCAGCGCTAGCCGCATTAAACTGTTTTAAGAGTGCTGCAAGTTTAAGACGGTCACAATAGCAGGTAGTCTCGATCTCTCTTTTGCCAGATTTAATGTGCAAACCGTGCGTATATACATGTCCGTCGCACCAGGAAAAGCTGCTCCTTTTCAGGAAAAAAGACGATAGCGATTCTATCTGAAACGAAACCTCTCCTTCGCTCATTTCTATGTCTCCCCAGGCAAAGCGCTTAAATTTCAACATTTGATCAGGGGCGCTGCGAAATTGGTACAGATCCAGCAGAGTCAAGTCAAAATCAATACCTTCAAGCGTCATTTTCTTCCCGGGGATTTCCATCGTCGCATGATGCGTTGATATCAAGGCATTACTTGTTATCGTACTGCCGGTGGATTGGCAACTGCCGTTCATATCGATATTGCCACTAAAAAACATACCAGACAACTGCGGTGAAAACTTCTCCAGGTCTATTGATATAACCTTCCCGGGATCAGAGGTCTTAAAATCAATATTTGTGACAAAATCACCGACATTGCTCATCCCGGCTCTTCCTGAGAAATCAAGGAGAAAACCTGGAAATAAATCCGTGTATTGTCCTCGAAAACGAATACCCCTCCCATCCTGATAAGGTGTTAAAACAATCGTTCCAATATCCATATCATAATATTTTACTTTATCAATAGCAAAGTATCGCACTGCGGTTTTTTTAGACTCAATGAATTCATCTTCCTGTGAAGCGTATGGCCATTGAAATGGAATCCTTGCATCTATTTTTTCGGCATATATACCTCCGCCTTTGAATTCGGCATTGGTCAGTTTCATAAAGGCTTTTATGAGGAAACTACGTGAACTTTTTATTGCTGAATTGCCATACATCAGCATACTGGGACAGTTCACATGCATATTATCCGAATCATAAACCATATCAGACATCTTCGCGGCGAATCGTACATTCCCCTGTGATCCCGTTCCTTTTCCCCTGATTGAAATATCCTCTGGATAAAAACTAATTGTTTCTGTTTGCCTGCGAAATTTCAGTGATTTCTTCAGCCGTGAGGAATTCAAACAAAATCGCCAGGAGTTTCCCTCTTTTTTCCCCCTAAAATTTATGAATATAGGTTCCGCTTGTATCAATTTTAATCCATAATCAGAAGCCGTTTCTAGCAAATCTTTATGAAAATTCACCTGCATTACACCTTGTACATCCATTCCCTTCTGTGAAAAATGAAGACGGCAATGAGCATCTTTGTCCATAGATATTTCTACGGGAAAAGGTGAGGCGATACAAAAACGGGAAAAGGTGACATGAAGAATATCCTTTTTTTTCCTCATTTCTATGGTTAACGGCATATCACCAGGGGAATTTCGGATTTGGTATCCATCGCAGTTTATATTCATCTCTGAGAAGGAAAGTTTCGTGCTTATCTCATCCGTTTGAAAATTCACGGTTGAATACATATCTATCCGTGAAGTGATATTCAGCGCCATTCGTGAACCGGTGAAATCCAGATATAACCCCATGTATATCGTATAACCTGAAGGGGTATCAACTCCATCTCCAGGGATAGGTCTTGCCTGCACACTGAAGGGAATTCTGAAATCGGTATTTCCCGATGTTAGTATCATGGTAGCATTACGGACTTCAAATTCTTCAAAACTGACAGGCAACCATTGCTTCTGAGGATCATACGGATTTTCTGGCTTTGTCTCCGCAGGGATTTTAAAAATATTTTTAAAATCTCCACCGGGAATCACGATACTGCCATCCTTATACTCAGCCCTGATTTCAATACCACTGACAATGATCTTTTTGATGTGCTTTTTCAATAAACCAGACAAAGAATAATCGGCGCGTAGAGAGTCGATCAACAGAAAAGGATTTTTGGGTTCTCCCCATCGCAATGAGGCCATATCGAGCCTTGTCAGGCTAAATTTACGCACCTCTACGGTTGAACTGGCAAATCCGATACTCCCGGCAAGGCGGGGAAGCAGGATTTTTTCGAGAAAGATGGGAATGAATACGTATATACCGCATACCAGGAAAAAAACAATGAACCCAGCTATGGTTGAATAAATAACTACCTTCCTGGTCATTCTCATAGAAACGATTTTGGTGTTTTCGGATGTATTGGAAATAATATACGTATTAGAAAAAAAATCACCGAACAACCTCTCTATGCATATTGATTCAGAATCTCTCTAAGGTGCTGAAACGTTCTATCTGGTTGGTTTTAAAGAGACAAAACCCAACGACTATCTATTTCATAACTAAAATTTTATCATAATCTATCGCTGGAATCACCAATATTAAAAATCCAAAAACAAGCAGAAGTCATATGCATATATTTAAGATCTCAAAAGAAATTCTCTATTGACAGATTACTCGTATGCGTATGAATGACTCTGTTGATTAACCCCTATAATTGAAAAGCAGACGAACACAGCAGTTTTG
>CAZBCT010000187.1:0-4322 GCA_964490485.1 uncultured Candidatus Brocadia sp.
AGACGGAATTATATCAAACGTTTCGGTTCAATCGAGGACGATTGAACCAGCGAAGAAATAAAAAGTCGTTGGGGTTTCGTCTTTTAAACCCCAACCTAATTTAATTGTATAAGAAGCTTCATTTTGTTTAAGCGGTTTTGCGGTAGGGTGGATTAAGCGAAGCGAATCCACCAATATAAAAAATAGTGAAGGTGGACTTCGTCGTGAGCTCAGTCGAACGATACGGCGTAAAAAACAACGCCTTAATCCACCCTTATATGTTACAGGGCATACAGCTATAAAAGCCGATAGGGATACGCCCGCTTTGTCCATTCGCTCTCAGGATACCTGGCCTGGAGTTGTTCGTAACCTTCTTTCAGCCCTTTTGGATCTTTAGTATCCTTGTACAAACATACTCCTTTCAGGTAAATAGCCTCCGGCGCCGAACTACTTTTGGGAAAATCAGACAAAATTTTCTCCAACCTTGTGAGCGCTTCTTTGAATGCATTCAGATCAAAATGGACCTTTGCAATACCAAGCAATAATGAAGGGGTCAGTTCTTCCGGGGAAAGAAAACCGACAGTCCTGTGGTGTTCTTTGCCTTCTGTATCAAGGATTACGAGGGTTGGAGTCCACTTTATATTAAAATCTGTAGCAAGGGGCTGCGAATCAGAGCGCACACGCAATGGAATTAAAGAATTATTGATAAATTCGATAACTTTTTTATCGGGATACGAAACTGTATCCATCTGTTGGCAACCGATTCAGCCCGGGTTAAAGAAATCGAGCAACACGGGCTTTTTCTCAGATTGCGCCCTTGACAGGGCCATGTCCATCTTCTCTTCCCATGTAATTTTATTTTCCATAATCTTGCCTCCTTTTGGTAAAGTTAATGTAAACGATCAACAACCTTCCAGGTGGTTGATCTGGCTGTCCCGATATATTCTGCGCAGACCGTTAGGGTTCGATGGGATATCCCGCCTTTTTCCATCCATGAACGCCGCCACCAAGGGCCTTTGCATTCTTATATCCCTTCTTTATGAATTCCGCTGCCTGACCGGCAGCGCTCGCTTCCCTGGGTCAGCCACAGTAGAAGACAATCTCCTGATCTTTTGATAATGACGGTAGCCTTGATTTAAATTCTTGCAGTGAAATTGCTCCTTGCAGTTTCATTCGCCTGAACGTTGCCTCATCGTCGTACGCACAGACGAGGAGCGTTGTGTCTGATTTCAACTTCTCGTAAACTTCATTCGGAGTAATGCGTACAGGTTCTGCCATATAACCCCTCTCATTCTTTGCTGAAGAATTAACGAGGTGAAAACAAAAAAGCCTTACTGCAAAGATATTCTCTGAAACATCTTCGGCAGTAAGGCTGTCTTTTTATAAGCCGTTTGAACGGTTTAAGCAGTTTAAACTGTTTTAATCGGCTCTCAAGATCCTTTACTTTGCGTCCCCCGATTACTCAGGGTTTGCCTTTATCGAAATGTTTTTGTTATTACAACACTATTGGGGAAAGGCCATTCTTTTAAACCTGACGTTTTTATAGCATACATGGTAAGTTATCTCAAGCAAAAAAAACACAATAAGCAAAAATTATTATTGCACTTTTCCATCGTTATTGGTCAAATAACACATTAAGTGAAACATGAAGATCTGACCGGTCATGCTGTCCTTGATTGATAAAAGGGCTCACTTTGATGAAAGATAATTTATTGGAAACCCTAGAGGCTTTTCCCCCAATCAAAAACTGTGCAATGCGCTGGATACTATGTTTGCTTCCATATGCTATCTTTCTATTGATTGTGATGATTGTGTGTTTCTGTGATAATGATCCAATGTATATTTCGGGTTTAGTAGCTGACGCATTGAGTCTTTTAGCGTTTCAATTCCTTATGTACCTCATTCAATCTTTCTTCATTTAAAAAGGAAAGGAGTATATCATGCAAAAGGAACAATATGTCTGTACCGTGTGTGGCTTTAATATGGTGGGCTATTATCCGGACTCTTGCCCATTCTGCGGGGCACCAAAGGGGAAATTCATTACTTCGGCGGAATGCTCTGCCCGGTACAAAGTCATGGGCACACCGGTTAATAAAAAGGTTACTCGTTTAAACTCCGTCCCACCTCTTGGTTTTGAGCATGCAGCTTACCGTATCGAGACAGGTGGGAAGGCATTCTGGGTAGATTGTCCTTCATGCTTCGACAAGAGTCTTAAACCGGCGGATGTCATCACGTTTACCCATCACCATTTCCTCGGCGCGAGCAATCAGTACCGTGACTTATTTCATGCCCAGGTGCGGATCCACAAGCTGGACTCTGCCCACAGCATCTGCCTTGCCTTCACCTTTGATGCGACCTTTACAGAGGATTTCGTTGAGCTGGGCATAGAGGCCCTCCACACCGGTGGTCATACCCCGGGCTTCACCTTCTATCTCTTCGAGGACGTCTTATTTATCTGCGACTACGTGTTTCCCGAAGGGAATGGCATGCGATTCAATCCTTTTGGCCCGCAGAAAGAAACCAGGGAATGTGCAGCTAAAATCAATACGGTACTGCAAGGCAGAGGATTAAGCAAGGTGTGTGGCTGGAATTACGTGGTCGATTACAAAGACTGGAAAGAGAGATTTGATAATCTGTTAAGTAAGGGCTAAATCGTACTGGGTCGCGATCAGGGCAGCACAGTTATAAATACTCTCTCGTTCAAGGCTGGTTCAATCTTGCAGACTTCGTCGTGAGCGCTCAGTCGAACGATTGAACCATATATTTGAATGGTACTCTAAAGCATGAACTCGTGCTGTGAGACGGAATTATACCAAATGTTCCGGTTCAATCGAGGACGATTGAACCAGCGAAGTCGCTGGAGGCTTCAAATTTAATGCTCAGGAATTTCAAACAGAGATGTAGCGTGGGTTTATCACGCACAAGCAACTCTGTAGTTTAAAGGAATTATTTCAAAACGTCAACAACGCAATCAATTCCTTTCTCGAAAATGTCTTAAACACGGCATCGTTCGACTCGACTACAGAATCCATGAGGGTGAACTTGGTGGTGATCATGGTATCGATCTTTTCCTCTAAGATATTTTTGGTGATCAGTTTGAATACCTGCACTCCCCGGGTCTGGCCGATGCGGTGGACGTGATCAGTGGCCTGGTCCTCCATGTGGCGTTAGAAAATGTTAACACTTTTTGTGACACGCGATGTCGTAGCATTTTCTAAGTAAATTCAGTGCGAAGTCTTTTCGCTTAAACTAATTTACGTTTCTTAGTGGAGGATTTGTTCAATGTCTTGTTAGCCCCATATTGAACTGGTCGTTCGAACAATCTCATCTGGGTAGCAATATGGTCTTTTCTTCGATCCATTCCATGTAAGCTGTTTTCTTCCACATCTTCGTTTCCCCACTGATTCCATCCCTCCCGTCTGAATCTGGCGAATAACTCCAGGTAAGGACTAGGGCGAGCAGTTTTCGATAACATCGTAAATCTGATTTGGTTTTCGTGAATGCTCTCTCTTCTGAGATGAGATGATGTTTACCTGAGTTCTTCCCGGTTGAAGCGTTCTTATGTGTCCACGAACACCAAACAAGACGAGTTCTGTAACATTGCGAAAATAGAATCCAACCCCACGGCCGTCAGGTACTCCATCCTTTCTGATCCTATACCAGATAATATTGGTTTTGTAAGTAAAACCCCAACGTTTCATAACCTCGAGGCCTTCGGCGAGCAAGGCATTTGGGACCCAGAGATAAAGATGCGAGTTCGCTGCGGCAACTTGAGACACCGGAATTTCACAAATCTCTTCAATGGTCATTGTCGGATAGCGAAGGAGTCTCTGGTGTTCTGGTAAGGTTTTCGAAACGCCAGGGAGTGTCGGCGAGAATAGTCGAATAAAGGTCACAGACTTTGGACATGAAATCTTGTGCTGCAGTGGGCGGAGTAATATTAACAATCTTCTGCATATCGACTTTGCCTGTTTTTATTACAACTTTTGATGGACCCTACGCCAGCGTTTAATTTAACTAATTTTCTTCTTATCTTTTGCCTTCTTCAATTTCATGCTGTTTTTTGGGTTTTGGTTTGATGTTTGCTGAATCAATTGCATTGAGGATGGCTTCGTACCAATTTATATAATCACCAACTTTATCTTCGACTAACCTTAGTTCTTTTGCCGTTAGTTTTCTGTCCAATTCCTGTTCTGCAACGTTTTGAACGTCTTCAATGTTGATGGAATAAATAATTTTTTCTGGGTCGATCATGCCTGTTACCTAATTGTATTTTTTAAAATAATTGTCAATTTCTGGTCTTAATTCAATTCCTATTCGTTCAAAGATATTGAGCAAATCTT
>CAZBCT010000188.1:0-4257 GCA_964490485.1 uncultured Candidatus Brocadia sp.
TGGTTCAATCGTTCGACTGAGCGCTCACGACGAAGTCTGCAAGAGTGAACCAGCCGTAAACCGCAGAACAAGGGATATCGAATAGTGAAGTAAAAATACTTCATCGTTCAACATTCCTTATTCTTCGTGGCTTCGTGTCTTTGTGTGATTCCTTCTCTTACCTTTCCCTAATTCATCATAAACCTCATAAAAACTTCTAAAAATAATGTCTGTAATATCTTTGTATTTCAATCTATCCGCGCTCACTGGCGTAGATCTGTGGCTAAATCGTTTTCATTAAGGATTTTTTAAAACATCGTGAGTACCCACCCTGCGTAAAATACAGATGTCCCCTTCGATACGATACGTAAATCGATAAGATCTGGATACGCGTCCTTCCCAAATATCTCGTGGATCGTTCATCTTTTTTATATTTAAAGAAGGGTGGCTGGGGTTAGACAAAAAAAATTCAATTTGTTTATCTACCGCCGCTTGAATTTGTTTGGGCAGTTTTCTGTAATCCCTGACGAACGGCTTCGAAAAGAAAAGTTTCATATCTTGGTCTTTTTAAGGGCATTAATTGCATCTTTCGCATTATCGAAAGGCCCCAATACCTCGCCCTTGGCAATAGAAGCGTCCGCTTCCGCCTCTTTCTTCTGCCATTCCGGGGTATAAAAATACGACTGGTCAGGGTGAATAACCTTCACAGGTTTTATCACCAGACCCTCCTTCTGACTTTCTATTTCTAAGTAATCACCGATTGAAACGTTAAACTTCTTGCGAATCTCTTGCGGTATGGTGATTTGATAATTTTGTTTGATCTTAACGAGCGGCATCTTATCCCTCCTCATGGTTTTTAAAGTTATAAATTATAATTCTTGTAATCTTTTAATTTATAATATTCCCAGACTAATCATTTGTCAAGCAAATCACGGGAAATAATTTTTAAAATGGCTTCTTATTTCAATAATAATCTTCTCTTCAATAATAGCGGTAATATCTTTGTATCTCAGTCTATCCGTGCTCATCTGCGTAAATCCGTGGCACATATTCTACCTAATTTACACGAATTTCTATATATTTCAGGCAATCTTGGTTTGCAACCCATCTTCCTTAGTATTTCCGTAACGTATAGCCACAGACCTGCACAGGCGAATACCTTGCCGATAAAGGCCTCTGTATATCTGGTGGCAATCATGCGGCAATAAAAAAATGCCCTATATTCAGGATAACAGACTCATCGCAATTGAAACCCCGCTTGGCAAGGACGCCCTGTTGCTTACCGGCTTCCGTGGCACGGAAGGACTGTCAACGCCATTTAGCTTCGAACTCGACCTGCTCTCGGAAAACCACAGCATACCATTCAAGGATATCATCGGAAAAAAACGTTGCCGTTTCCGTTGTATTGGCAAACGGGCAAAAACGGTATTTTCATGGGCTAATCTCACGCTTTTCACAAGGACGAGGCGGCGGCAAAGAGGGTGGTGACCCTCGCTTTTCTTATTATACCGCTACCATGGTTCCGTGGCTTTGGTTGCTCAAAAAGACTGCTGATTCAAGGATATTTCAGAATCTGTCTGTACCGGATATCGTGGAAAAGATGATTATCGATTTTCTCGAAGGAGACCCTGATTGTCCTATTATTACGGGCCGGGTTTATAATGGTAACAACAAACCGCCTAACGGACTACCAGGTGCTGGCATGGTCAGTGGCTTGAAATCGAACAGTACTCCTGGCGGTGGCTGGTACAATAAAATCACTATGAATGATACAACGGGAAAAGAAAATATTACGATCCATAGTCAATACGATATGAACACCACCAGTGAGCATGATAATACCCTTACAGTTCATAACAATAGAACCAGCACCATTGATGTTGATGATACTGAAACTGTTGGGAATAACCAGACAATCAATATTGGCGTAAACCAGATGGAAACAATCGGAAATGATCAAACGAATTCCATCGCTAATAATTGACAACGTTCAGGACATCGTTGAAGAATATGCCACATAACCTGTCTGGGTAACAAGCAGGATCAGACTTATTTGTTGACATACATGTAACAAATCCTCTTTTCCCGAAAAGGTTCTTTTTTACGATTATGCTTTTACCAGAGTTTTTGTTTTGAGTCTGAGGATAAATTTAATTGCTTATACACAATATAAAATGATATAGTTGTGCATACGGATATCACAACTAAGGAGGTAAAATGCGTGCAACGGTAACAATAGACAATAGCAAACTAGAGTTGCTCATGAAAGAGACGAAATCAAAAAGCAAGGCATCCGCCGTGAAGATCGCTATTGACGAATATCTGAAGCGGAAAAAGATCGAGAAGATTAAATCAATGAAGGGTAAGCTGGAATTCAGCATGACTGCTGACGAAATCAGACACTGTGAAAGATAAAAAGATTCTCATAGACACATCTATCTGGATAGATTACTTCAAGGGGAATGATACCCTTCTCCATAACAAGGTGGATAAGGTGCTGACTCACAGTCATATTTACATACCGAAGGTGGTGCTTGCCGAGCTTATTCAAGGTGCAAAGTCCGAAAAAGAAATAGCAGTCATTGAGAATTTTGTCGAGGCTTTTTATATTATCGACCAGAAAGAAGATACCTGGCTGAAAGCCGGAAGGCTTTCTTATTCTATGAAACGAAAAGGTGTCACGGTGCACATCATTGACTGCTATATCGCAGTGATGGCAACTGAAAATGGATGCAGTATATTTTCACTGGACGAGCATTTTAAGATAATAAAGAAGTTTTTGCATATTGATTTGTTTGTATAGAGGAACGAGAAAGGAAAAAATGCGGGGACAAAAAACACAGCGTGGCGAAGCCACTAAGGTGTACCCCATTGTCTAGATACTAAAAGAAATTAAAAATTTTTGGAATATGCAATGATTTCTTAGTAAAAATATTTTAACCAATTTTAACTACATAAGTTTTTATGGATAAAATCGGTATTTTATGGTACGACCTTTTTCGCATTTTAAGTCAGAGGCGAGGGGGGCAAATCTTTACAGGCTGTCCGAGAATTGCTTCGAGTACCAGATGCTATACTATGTATTGATCAATCATGTTAATATTAGACCTAAATCCTGCAAACAGGGCGAAGCCTTGTTTGCAGGATTTAGGTTGTAATTGAGTTACGGAAGTTGCAGAAGGATAATCGGATAGCAATGTGCGAGTATAAGGGCTTGCTGTGAAAATCGTGACGTTCTGCAGTTAGCCTTTTTATTTTATTAAGAGGGTGAGTTTCTGGCTACAAAAACATTAAACAAAAAAACAATAGATAAAAAGGTAGGCGATATGACCGTTAGAGAGATTAAGAAACTTATTAAGGACACGGTATTAGAGGTTATAGACCCAGACTGTGGACTTGAATTAAGACCGGGGGTTGAAGAGGAATTAAGAGAATCTATGAAGGCGAAAGAAAAAGGGATACCGCTTGAAACCGTTACAGCAGAGTTATTACCGTTCATAAGATAGGACACAGGCGGGATATTTACAAGTAAGCGAGTAATTCTTACGTGAAGAAAAGGAATAACAACATGGTAAATGAACCTATTTTCCCTGAAACTGTACAGCTAACAAATAAACGCTAAATTCCCTCGCCGTTTTCGACTTCCATGATCTTTTTCACGCGGCGGGCATGTCTTCCACCCTCAAAGGGAGTTTCTATCCACAGCTTGACCTTCTGTTCCAGAAGCTCTTCATCGATAATGTCAGCGCCTATGCACAGCACATTCGAGTCATTGTGCCTCCGGCTCATTTCTACGGTATAAAGATTATGACAGCATGCAGCCCGCACACCTCTAACTTTATTCGCTATGAGGGACATGCCAATTCCCGTACCACAAATCAGGATCCCCCGTTCGCATTCTCCCGATCCAACAGCACGGGCTGCCAGTAAACCGTAGTCAGGGTAGTCTACCGATTCGTTATTTTTATCCGTACCAAAATCCTTCACCGTGTGACCCGCCTGGGTAAGCATGGCTGAGACACGCTTTTTAAAATCAAAACCCCTATGGTCTGACGCTAATGCAATCTTCATTTTAACCGTATCTTTTTAAAAAATTTCTTTGCGTTTAAAAACAAGAAAACCACTTTTTGAGACTCCAGGAACAACTCTGCTGTATTTTATCGGAGGATAAAATTGCAGATGTTGCTAGATTACAAATATTGTAACAATTTAGTTTTTTGAAGAAGTAGGGGCGAAGCATTTGCCGTCTTGTGTATGAACGCATGTATACCAACGATA
>CAZBCT010000189.1:0-4241 GCA_964490485.1 uncultured Candidatus Brocadia sp.
ATGACAATTTTAGCAAATGCTTCGCCCCTACTTTTTCAAAAAACTAAATTGTTACCAAAAAACTAACGTGTTACGGATACGGATATTTCTCAAGAAAACTGGTCGATTGAAAAAGGAAGATACTTTCCCGGAAAGACAAAATGGAGTGTTAACATCATTTGAAATATTTTTATACAAATTTTTGTAACCTATGCCACAATCGTTAAAGAAGGAAAGGGTAACCGAATCTTTATTGGGGAAGTGGCTTTAATTTTGTCGCGAGATCATGATGATGGCGACAAGAAAAGTTACAGATGAAATTTCAGGAGATTATTTGTACAATATAAAATTAGGCTGTTTTCGGTCGCGACTTTTAGCCTCTCCCATTGGTAGGACAAGCGCCCCCGCTTGTCTTTATGATGTTAACCGGGGACGGTTGACCTATCATTGTGGGCCGGGACCGCCTGCCGGACGGGCAGGCGGAGGGAGGTTATCCTTTTTTCCAGAGGTAAAAAACCCGGCTTGAAAGTCGTTGTGGTCATTTAATTAAGCAGCCTTCGGTTACGACTTTAAGCTCCCCTCTAGAAAGAGGGGCTGGGGGGTGTGTTTTGGAAGATTTACACACCCCTTTATCCCCTCTTTTTAGAGGGGAATCAAAAAGATTGAAATTCCTAAACATTAAATTAGGCCTTCGGCGACTTTTACCCTGTGTCCCTTGGCTGGTTCAATCGTCCTCGATTGAACCGAAACGTTTGATATAATTCCGTCTCACAGCACGAGCTTTAGAGTATCGTTCAAATATATGGTTCAATCGTTCGACTGAGCGCTCACGACGAAGTCTGCAAGATTGAACCAGCTGTACTTTGAAATTCCCGTACATTGAATTAGGTTGACTCAGCAAGACTTCTGGAAAGCTTATTAAGAGAGGAGGGAAAGATTTATGAGACGAGCAAATAATGCCTGTGGAGTTAATTCCATATTCAAAAGTTATCGTCGCATCATGTACTATTTCATGGTTTTTTGCTTTATGTGTCTTTTGCAGTCTGTTGCTTTTTCAGAGACGGGAATTAATTCTTATGTATTAAGTTTACCGCCAGGCGTTCTGGAGCCTGTCATTCCTGAAGATAATCCTTTAACAAAAGAGAAAATAGAGCTGGGCAGGAAACTCTTTTTTGACAAACGCCTTTCTGCTGATGATACGATAAGTTGTGCCACCTGCCACGATCCGGAAAAGGGATTCGCCGATGCTAAAACCATTGCCGTTGGAATACAAGAACGAAAAGGAACGAGAAACAGTCCCACAGTACTCAATGCGGCCTTTTTCGACACACAATTCTGGGATGGCAGGGCAATTACCCTGGAAGAACAGGCCAAACAGCCCATAGTTAATCCGAAGGAGATGGGTATGCCGTCCCATGATGCCCTTGTGGGAAAAATTTCAAACATTCCCGAATATACAACCTCCTTTAAGGCTATTCTTGGAACAGAGAAAATCACCATAGATCACATCGTTATGGCTATTGCGTCTTTTGAGCGAACGCTCATTACCTTTAATGCGCCGTTTGACAGATTTATTGCTGGCAAAAATGATGCAATAAGTGCGTCTGCACAAAGAGGATGGAAGCTGTTTCAGGGAAAGGCGCGGTGTATCACCTGTCATGAATTTAATGTGTCGTATCCCTTTTTCACCAATAACAAATTCCACAATATTGGTGTTGCTATGAAGGATAAAGATTTTGGCTCATTAGCCAGAAAGGCGGCGGGTTCTGGTGCAGATCCCGCGGCGCTCGCACAAGAAGAGGCCTCTGCCGAACTCGGACGCTATCTGGTAACGAAAGAACCAAAAGATATTGGAGCCTTTAAGACCTCGGGTCTGAGAAATATTGCTCTTACTGCTCCGTATTTGCACGACGGAAGTGAGCCGACCCTGGAGAGCGTTGTCGAATTTTATAATAAAGGCGGTGTTCCGAATCCGAATTTGGATGGCGGGATACGGCCGCTCAATTTAACGGAAGAAGAAAAGAAGGATTTGGTTGAGTTTATGAAATCGCTCACCAGCGATGACCTTGCAGGTTTAGGGGTTACCATAAAATAAATATAAATACGTGTGGGGTTTTCGGTGGCTATTTGGTTTTTTTGTCATCAATATCAGGAGATAATCAATTATGAGCATAAAAAACAAAGGTAAAAACGAACACGTGCAGCACGCGACATTAGCTGGTGTGAGTCGCAGGGAATTTTTAAAAACTACGATGAAGGCCGGAGTGGTTCTTGCCGGTTCAGATTACCTACTGAACTCATCAGAAAATCTGGTACAACTGGTTGCAATAAAAAAGGGGAAGGAAGAATTTCAGTTTGCTTATATATCCGACTCTCATCTCCTTGCGCGGGGGAAAGAACATAGATTTGCCAAGGCATTGATAAAGGCCGTTGAGGACGTGAATGCCATGTCCCCGCAGCCTGATTTTGTGCTTTACGGAGGAGACCTGGCACAGTTAGGGCTGCGGGAGGAGTTGTCGCTCGGAAAAGAGATTATCGCCCCCTTAAAACCCAAATGCTACATGATGGTTGGCGAGCATGATTGGTACTATGATATGGGAGGGGCATGGCGGGAATTCTTTGGTCAGCCAACGTATTCCTTTGACCATAAGGGAGTCCATTTCATTGTACTAAATAGTATAATTGTCGAGGATTATTGGTCGGAAGCGAAAATGACATCTATGGAACGCATGTTATTCATGGCACAGTTGGATAATCCAAAAGGGAGATCTTTTACCGTGGGTGAAGAACAGCGAAAATGGCTGAAAGAAGACCTTGCCGGTGTTAGTAAGTCTACACCCGTCGTTGTTTTTTCTCACTCACCTTTATACAAGTATTATAAACCCTGGAATTTCTGGACTGATGATGCAGAGAAGGTACAGCAATTGTTAGCTCCGTTCAAGTCAGTAACGGTTATCCACGGCCATACCCATCAGGTGCTTACCAATAAGATAAAGAATATCGTGTTTCACGGCATGTTGTCCACTGCATGGCCCTGGCCTTATGCGCCTGAGGGTATTCCAGCGCTTACCATTCAAATGGACAGGCCAGACCCATTTAACCAGTTCGACGGCACCGGATGGGGAACAGCAAAGGTGACTTCTCAAGGAAATGTTAATAAAATATACCAACTCTGGGACAGGAATCCTATGGTTGTGTCCTATGAAAAAGTGTCGACTAGCAAAGAGTCTGTCCCTGGCCCTTCATATTAATTTCATGGCAAGGCGTTTCAATGCTTTTTTGTTAATCAATGAATAAACACACCCCTTGCCCCTCTCAAGAGGGGAATTTGAGAAGTCCCCTCTTGGGAGGGGATTTAGGGGTAGGTAAAAAATTCTTTGGGTTTTTGTCTTTTAAAACCCAACCTAATTAACTTCAGAAAAACAAACGATAGTAAGGGAGATAAACATGAAGATATGGTATAAGTTTTTTCTCTGTGTTTGCCTGTGTCTGGCAATGGTTACGCATGCTGCAAAAGCGGAAAATACACATCCTGATAATACTTCGAATGACACACAACTGTCCGGCGAAAAAGCGGTGCAGGTTGTTACCGCCTGCGACGGCAGGAAGAAGGTGATCGTGGAAGGTTGTAATGAAGGAGATGTGATGCCCGGACAGAAGGCAAGAAAGGTGGCGGAACTTTTGATGACACTGATGGAATTTTGTGAGGATGAAATTGTAGCACGGTTGCCGAAAACAGAGATGTTAATACAGCTTTCCCTGAACGGGATGCCGTATGTCACCGTTCGGGATACCGGGGAAATACCCCTTCTTTTCGTGCATGGAGGAAAAGTGCATACGGAAAGGGAAAAAAAGGTCTGGGCAGCGGAGACGGGCCGTATGATTAACGAAGGCTATGCGTTGTTTCATAATCCCAGCCTTGGCAAAAACGGGATTTCCTGCGACATGTGCCATCCGGATGCCGCTAATACCCATCCGGAAACATACCCCAAATATCAGACACAAATGAATAAGGCAGTTCTCCTGAGAGACATGATAAACTGGTGTATTGAAAATCCTATGGAAGGAGAAAAGCTTGCTGAGGATGATCCAAAAATGAAAGCCGTAGAGGCCTATATAATCTCAGCCCGTGCCGGTAAAATACTTGAGCCGGGCAAGCATTAAGAGGTTGCCGGAGTAATTTTTCATTACGGAATTAAAGTATTCGGTAACAATTTAGTTTTTTGAAAAAGTAGGGGCGAAGCATTTGCCAGTTTAGGTAT
>CAZBCT010000190.1:0-4233 GCA_964490485.1 uncultured Candidatus Brocadia sp.
TCCCTACCACCGCTTTATCACGCTACCCCTCAGCTTGATAGGCTTCCTTCTTTTTTCTTTTCCCAAAGGTCTGGGCTTCGCCATTACCTAGCAGGCTCACTGTTACAACAGGCCGAATCGAGTTCGTCATCCTACGGACTAGCTTTTCACCTCTCGTTGCTCCCCACCTCATCTCACAATGACGCAGTTACGGTCGGTTACAGGGCGGAAAGCGTTTTCCCTGAAGGGGACTTTCACCCCTCTGGCATTGCGCACTTTCAGGCGCACTAGGTCAACCGCACAGGTTGACATCATAATGACAAGCGGGGTCGCTTGTCCTGCCTATGAGGGAAGGTTAAAAGTCGCTGCCAAAGACAACTTCAATCAAATTGTGTCCTCTTTTTACGTGAAGGATATTAAAGCAAAAATTCTTAGGATTGCAATCTATTTTATGATGAAAAACTCTATGGATTGGTACGAAAATACCCCTCATCCAGACACTCTCCCACGGAGAAGGAATTTACCCTCCCTTGATGGGAGGAATTAAGGGCGGGTGATGTAATCACATACCCTTTTGTGAGCCTCTGGTTCATGAATGCTTGCCGTGTAATAAGGCCAAATTGTAAAACCGACGGTAAAGCCAATACATATAGAAAACGATTGAGTACTTACTTGCTCTGGTAGGTTTTGTCAGGCGAGTCACAAAGCTTTTCAATCACGCACACATTACAGAGCGGCTTTCGGGCAACGCAGGTACGCCGGCCGTGGGTGCCCAGGACAAGGCATGACCGTGTCCATTTTCCCCGGGGAAGGATCTTACAAAGTTCCTGTTCTACCTTGTCGGGATCGTTGGCTTTGGCTAGTTCCAGGCGGTGAGAGACTCGAAAGACGTGGGTATCCACAGCCATGGCCTGTTTCCCAAAAATGTTGCCCAAGAGCACGCTGGCCGTCTTTCTGCCCACCCCCGGTAAGGCCACAAGGTCTTCCATAGTATCAGGCACCTTTCCTCCAAATCTTTCGACAAGTTCCTTACCGCAGGCAATGATATTCTTTGCCTTGTTTTTGTAAAAGCCTGTAGACCGGATCTCTTGTTCAAAGACCTCTTGTTCTGCGCTTGCATAATCCCTTGCTGACGTGTATTTTTTAAAGAGTGTTTCCGTTACCTTATTGACCCTTTCATCGGTACACTGTGCGGCAAGGATGGTGGCGACTAGTAATTCTAAGGGATTCCTGTAATGTAAGACAAGCGCGGCATCCGAATATGCCTTTTCAAGGAGTGATAATATCTTTTTTACACGTTCTTCTGACATGGTATGAATTAAATTTATACAGATAGTACGTTAAGCGATCTGTACTACCTAAATTCTGCAAATGATTTTCGCAATGCGAAAATCGGCCTTCGATAATATGCTTGAAAGATAAAAATCAACGATTATCGTTGGTTTTTATCTCTATTTTGCGCTGCCCGGTACGATTCCCGAAAAAAAATAATGAAAAAGAGCTCAGGTTGAACCGCCCAGAGCGATAAAAACAGGATGCGAACATACCGTCTCCCCCCAGTCGTATTCTCGGCGCCCCGAAACACCAGAAATCAAAGACAAAAACGCTTTTTACCCAAACTCTACACCCAGCGACACGCCTTCCCACGCCCGCCATTCTTCCTGATGCGGAAATTTCTCTGGCAACTTTAATGTCAACTGCCTGCCTCCTTTTGTCAGCTTTCCCGCAACACGGATTAACCAGAGTCTCCTCGTTTTTATTTCCCACTGCTGTACCGCCACCCCGTATCACCTTCCACTGTCTCCCATTTCTGCCCTTCAAGCAATCCGGCAAGATTCTTCAGTTTCACCTTGATCAGGTATCCCGCTGACACCAACTCCAGGTATTCCAGCAACTCTCCAGAGAAAAAACCACCAAGGCTACGTCAAATATAAATGTAAGTAATTATAGGTAAAAAAGAAGGAAAATAAATTGGCTTTTTCAAAATGGTTCTTCTATACCATCTTCATGAACCATGAAGAGACAAGAAAAAGCACGGCAAACATAGAACATCTCCACGATATTAAAGTAAGACCCATCAACCGGGACGAAAGGCATCAATGGGATGAACTCACCCGCCAGCACCATTACCTGGGACTTCATTCCCTCATCGGGGAAAGCACCGATACATAGCCGTGTATCAGAACCAGTGGCTTGCCTTGATTGGGTGGTCAGCAGCAGCACTCAAGGGTAAGGTGCGTGACCAATGGATCGGCGGCCTTCCTTTTTTCAGTACCAACGGCTGTCTTTTCTTGCCAATAACAGTCGTTTTTAATTTTACCTCATGTCTGTATACCAAACCTTGCCTCCTATGTCCTCGCCCAGAATCTCAAGCGATTATCCCGGGACTGGCAAATCATCTACAACCAACCCAAGATGGTCTTTGTTCGTCTTGTTCTTCCCGATGGGAAAAGAAAACTCTCTGAACCATATTCCGAAACGCAAAACACCCCACAGGAGGCAAAACCTATGCGACTTTCCTTAAAAGATGCTGAATCATTGAAAGAACGATTGTCTCAAATTCCTGATCCCCGTATGCCACGTGGCAAACGACACCGGAAGCTTTCCGTAATGACCATTTCCCTGTGCGCCCTTCTGTGTTCCGCCACAAGCTTTGCCGCTATCGCACAGTGGGCAAAATCGTGCAGCCAAAACATGCTGAAGTCAGCCGTGAGCCTGTCGAACCGGCGTCTTGGCTGTCGTTTTAATCCCAAGACCCGCACCTATGAACCACCCAGCGAACCTACCATCCGACGCCTCCTCCAGGACGTTGATGCCGAAGTGGTAGATGCCGCCCTCTGTGGGGCATTACCAAACTTACCCAGAACGAGGCTGACCATTCAAGGATTCTCCAGTTGAATCGCTGCCATTGGAGCATTGAAAACAGCCTCCACTATGTCCATGACGTCACCTTTCGTGAAGACCCTTCCTCCATCCGAACGAACCATGCGCCCAAGATTATGGCCTCTCTGAGAAATTGCATTATCAGCATCTTTCGCTTCCTCGATAAAACCGCTATCGCACAAACCCTGAGAACTATGACCTACAAACCTCACCTTGCCCTAAAACTTCTTCGCTTATAACGCCTCTTTCTCACCCTTTTTCCTCCCCAGATTGATCAAACCTTTTTGAGATGAGCAGCGATTCCCTTGCCTTTTTTGCCACTTATTGCCCTTTTCCCGAGTCGTTACTCTTTCTCCCCTATTCAAATTCATTCTTTCTCGTGCCTTCTCACTCCATCTTTTTTCGATATCTGAACTTTGATGTTACCCTGTTCTTCCGTTTTTTCGTAGTTTGTTAATATTTTTCACCACCAAATTTTTTGTTTATGCCCATCATAAGTGCCGTTTAATTATTGATCAACAAAAAATCTCTCGTGTTTAACATTTCATCAATGCACCATATTTGCTTCAATGATTTTTCTATCTGTCAATAAACTGCTTTTCTATAGTAAACATATTGAATAAGTTGACATGTGCTGGTCATTGCAAGCAACATCGAAGCAATCCCACCATAGAGATTGCTTCGAGCCAGCACCCTCGTAATGACAACTTTCCTTATGCGCTTACCATATGATCAGTACCAATGCGGATACATAAAAATGCCAATAATTTTTTCTTGCTAATCTTTTAAATACAAAAGCCTGAAATCGCCGGATTAAGTCCAAGCTACTCTGGTTAGTAATTTTGTAAAGCACAAATTTATTGGAAGCACTGTGATGATTTATTTGGCCTAAATGTTGCTTGTAGTTTCGTATTACCGAGAAGTAATGATTGATTATTAGTTTCATTTTGTTATGAGAGCTTATTCATTCACGAAGACATCAGAAGTATGTCGATGGCAGGATGGAGTCAAACACAAGGACGGTGAGTGGTTGCACGTGATATCGGAACTCATGGAGAACTGTGCGATACGACCATTGGTAGATTGCCAGAAGACGAGAGAGAAGACGATAGAATCCAAGAAGAAACGATTGGGAGAAGTAGTGAAGTATTGTCTGGGGAAGGGCTATAGCCATACTGTCTCCTACTTGGAGAATGCCAAACCAGACATGTTTACGGCGATTGAAAAGGAGGCTCACCGGCAAGACGACAAGTAAAGTAGAGCGAGTAATGCGGACGGTTAACATGCGGGTAAGCGTGAGTAAATGGAGTATTGCGGGTGCGCTGAACGTTACCAAGGTTCGGCTTGCCTATTATTACAACGGCTTTGATG
>CAZBCT010000191.1:0-4069 GCA_964490485.1 uncultured Candidatus Brocadia sp.
ATACCTAAACTGGCAAATGCTTCGCCCCTACTTTTTCAAAAAACTAAATTGTTACAAATTATCTGTGGAGATCGCGGATACGGACAATATAGAGTTGACGACTAAAGAAAGTTGTCATTCCTACGAAAGCAGGGATTTTGGGTTCTCCTTTATTTTTTTAGATCCCCACTTTTGAAAATATTAATGTGTACTTATTTATAACGTTCACTATAGTATTACCGTGTAAAATCATTCTTTTTTCGGTAGTTTTTTTACACCCCTCTTGTCACCCATGCTCCCCCTTCGGATGGGGAAAAAGGGGAAGGACGGGGAATTGATTGTGGCGTGCTGCGTTATGACTTTTCAGGAAATTATCTTAAAACTGCAAAACTATTGGGCTGATTACGGTTGTGTCTTGTGGCAGCCCTATGACATCGAAAAGGGCGCAGGCACGTTTAATCCTGCGACATTCCTGAGGGCGCTGGGTCCTGAACCATGGAAATGCGCTTACGTAGAACCATCGCGGCGCCCTACTGATGGCAGGTACGGAGAAAACCCCAACCGATTACAACATTATTACCAATTCCAGGTAATCATAAAACCCGCACCCGACAATGCGCAGGATATTTATCTAAATAGCTTGCGGTCTTTAGGCATCGATCTTGTGAAACACGATGTGCGGTTTGTTGAAGACGACTGGGAGTCCCCCACCCTTGGCGCTACGGGACTTGGCTGGGAGGTATGGCTGGATGGAATGGAGGTTACGCAGTTTACCTATTTCCAGCAGGTGGGAGGTTTTGAACTCGAACCCATTACCCTCGAACTCACCTATGGCCTCGAACGCATCGCCATGTTTATCCAGGAAAAAGAATCCGTGTACGATCTTGAGTGGGTTAAAGGTTACACCTACGGAGATATTCATAAACAGGATGAGGTTCAATTCTCCACCTATAATTTTAAGGTAGCAGACACGGCCATGCTTTTCCACCTCTTCGAGGCTTTTGAGAAGGAATGCCAGCAACTCATCAAAGAAGACCTGGTGCTGCCCGCTTATGATTACGTCTTAAAATGCTCACATGCGTTTAATATGCTGGATGCCCGGGGGGCTATCGGAGTCACGCAGCGCACCGGCTATATTGGGAGGGTAAGAAACCTTGCCCGGCGTTGCGCGGAAAGTTATGTCCAGTTACGCGAGGCACTGCATTGGCCGCTCCTCAAGGAACAAACTTCCCGCGCCAGTTCGGAGTGATCAGTAATCAGCGGTCAATACCCCGCCTCAGCAAAATTTTCCTGCCCTTCCAAACACGCCACGAAAATCTTTTTTAATCCGTCGATTACGTGAAGCGCTTCGCTTGTCCTATGCCTTGAGATCAGACACTCCTTATTCTTTTCCATGAAACTATCGGCCTTTGCTAATAGTTGATATTGCCTTGTATTAAATACCACCGGTCTCATAGGTTTGTAGACCGTACCAAATTCCTCTATCAGCCTTTTGTTCACCCCGTCAAAACCATCCTTGTTCAACGCAGACAGGGTGCATGCCGGTCTTTGAAGCGCAGATTCGACCCGGCGTTTGTCTAATATTGCCGGCAAGTCGCATTTATTAACGACGGGTATTATGGCATGGGTGTGTGCCTTTTGTGGCAAATCGCCGGAAGTTTTCACCATCAGCCACGCATGTAAGGTACGCAGGATTTCATCGTCTTCCTTGTCAAAAGGTCTTGAGTTATCAAATACCACAATTACCTTATCGGCGCGCTGAAGTTGTTCCTGCGTCATTTCAATACTCATGGCCTCCAGCGTATCATTCGTAGGGCGGATGCCAGCCGTGTCCACGAGTTCAAAGGGGATGCCTTCAACCGAGATAACCTCACTTACATAATCCCGCGTTGTCCCTGGTTCTTGGTGCACCAGCATCCGTTCTTCTCCCAGGATGGCGTTGATGATAGTCGATTTGCCCACATTGGGCTTTCCCAGGATTACCAGGACTTGTGGCGTGGTCAACGCCATACCGAAGGAAGCGGTCTCCAATAATTCCCGGATAAGATTTGTCAGGGTAAAAACGAATGCATCTTTACTGAAAAAGCGCCTTATTTCTTCAATGATTTCCAGCCCTCGTTTCAGTGCCCCTGACAACGCCCCGTTATATTGATCCAGCAATACCTTTGCGCCCAACTTTGTCTGTATCTGAATAATCTCCTGAATCGCCTCTTTTTGAACAAGATCGATTCTGCTGTTCTCAAAGGACTGAGCCAGCAATGCATTCCACGAAGCATCCATGGCACCCGCGGACTGCAAGCACTCGCAAATGCGCATCAAAACGCGAACCCCACCGTGACAATTTACCTCTACCACATCTTCTCCGGTAAAACTGTCTTCCTGTTTTATGATAGCTACAATAACTTCATCGATTTTCTGTCCACGATCCTGGATATACCCATAATAGAGCTTGTGGTTTGTGGCTTCGCGAAGGTCGGCAATTCCCTTTCCTTGAAACGCTTTATTCACGATACTCAGGGCATCCTGACCGGACACGATAATCTTGCCAATGCCACCTTCACCCAGAGGCGTCACCAGAGAAACAATTGTCTTTTGTTCTCTTACGTTATCAAATTTTTGTTTGTTTCTCATGTCCCAAGCAATGATAGCAACAAACATACGCGTTTACAATGGAAGAACCGCATGACTTTTTCTTCTTTTGAATGGTAGCTATCACGTTTCTCAAAATATAATAATTTAGCTCTTTGATAAATCGTACATTTATAGAGTTCACACGAAATGAAAAATTGAGACGCAGGGCCGATCCCTTGTGGTCTGCCAATTGACGGGGATAAACCCCAGCGCTACAAGTCACCTTGAAATTTTTTAAACATAAACATTAGGAGGTATCTGGGTGGCACTACCACCCAGATACCTCCCCAAGCATTCATTCTCCCTGGAATGCTGAGTCGCCGCCCCTTACATACCCTGTATGTGCAGGCCCGAGCTTTTCAAATATCTCCTTATCGGTGTAGGTAATCACCTCTGGCGCTTCGTATATGGGCAATCGCTTGTCTTCCCTTGCTATATCCTTTCTCTGAGACAAAAAAGTTTTCCAGATCAAAATACGTCTTCATCTGATAGTCTTGAACTGCGGGATGTATTACTTTCCAGACATTACCCTCACCTTTTCATGCCCATGCAGGGTGCTTACCCCATGGTAGTCCACATCCTCCAGTTTGTAATAGTACGTGCCTTTGCGTGGTTTGTCTACATACCGGTAAGTGGCTCCCAATGTGGCATTACCCTGAGCAGGAATGAGAGTAGCGTTGATCTTCTTATAACGCCCACCCTTGACTATGGCGCGATAGAGGTTGAAGCCGACGTTGTCTACCTCGGTGGCTGTCTCCCATTGCAAAACAATTTTGTCATCGGCTTCGCGGGCTGCAAACGAGACAAGAGTAACGGCAGAGGGGTCTTCTTCGGAAAGAAGATTGTAATCCTCAATTTCACCAAAAGAGGTAGATTCATTACCATAAACAGGTGATGGATGTCCGTATGAAACCCAAGCCCTTGCCCAGAAATCCCCTTCATGGGTATGTTCCGGTACGGTAAAACAATCCTTAAATTTATACACACGTTTACCTTTGATCTTTTTCTTAAAAGAATCTATAACCATTTCTCCGGCATCATCCCAATCGCCATCGTGATTCCAGTCGATAAATAACCTGAAATATACACCATGAGGATAAAAGCTTTGATCGTTAGTTGTCGTAAGACGCCAAAGAACTTTGATCTTTTTCCCTTCATCCCAATCAGCAGGTTTTGGTTTGAATGAAACGCCATCATCCGTAGTGGAATCATCCCCCAAATATTCATATTGCTGATTGAAAGTAGCGGCACTTGGGTATGGAGAAGGAGCGGAACCTAAATCCGGCATAGTCTCCCCCCTTGCCGATGATGCAAGTAACGATAACAGAAAAAACAAGGTGCCTCCGGATGCAAAAAACACTCTTTTCTTTTTAGCCATAAATATTCTCCTTTTTTCAAATGGTTATAAGACTTCTGCAAAATTCATAACCTATTGAGAACAGACAACATACATTTATTT
>CAZBCT010000192.1:0-4065 GCA_964490485.1 uncultured Candidatus Brocadia sp.
TACATCTATAAATACTTGGCCTGCTTACTTTCATAGAACGTTTAATATCGTATATGGCTTCACCGTTTTCATACTTCAAAAGTATTTGTGCTCTTTGTGTTTCGCGCATTGGCGCTATTCGTGACCGTGAAATTGTTTTCAAATATTTCCGTTGCTCGTCATTTAATGCTAATTTTGCCCTTTTGCTTTTTCCTGACATAATAACCTCCAATTTCGTTTTTGAGGTTATTGTATCACAATCCCCGTCATCCGTAAATGTTTTATGAAAACGTTATACTAGCTTTCATCGTCATGTAAAACAAGGTACTTATGATAATGATTGGGGAGCAAGTACTGAAATAAAATTTGATGAAAATGTGGGACATGACTAATCGCAGTTGTTGGGTTTCGCTTTGCTCAACCCAACCTACACAACTGCTAATTCATATTAGGGGTTCGAATGTTACGACCGTCCACCTTTGACGAGTGGTTCAAGCTTGTTGGCGTGTTCGGTGCCATTGCGAGTTTTCTTTGGGGCGTATGGGTCTGGAAGGACAAGTCGAACAACGATCTGGCCCAACAACGTCTTGAAGCCCAACGCTTAGCAGAAAGCCGTAGAATTGAAGCGACAAAGCCATTCTTAGAAAGGCAGCTAAAGCTTTATACCGAAGCGTCACAGGTTGCTGCGCTCATCGCGACATCATCCGATGAAAGACAAATCCAACAAGCCCTTGGTAGGTTCTGGCAACTATACTGGGGAGAACTTGCCTTGGTTGAAAATACAGAGGTCGAGGCTGCAATGGTTGCAATGGGCGACGCCATTCGTGAGAAGGCTAATCCTCAAGTTCTCAAACAAGCTTCTTTGAAACTGGCACATGCGTGCCGGCAATCATTGGATAGGTCTTGGGGAGTTCATGCCTGGGTGAATCCAGATAAGGCAACTACGTCAGGTAAAAACCCCTAACCCGTGCTTCGAGTGGAACGCTACAACAACCGGCTTCGCCGTCTGTTTCCATGCCCTTCAAGCTAAACACTGGATGAAGCGAAAGTACGATGGAAAGAAATATAAAGAGTGAATTTGTGAGGAAAGACGGCAAGGGCAAGAAGAAGTATAAAAGGTAGAAGGTGTCCAAATATTTGTCCGAAAAACCGGACGTTGAAATTCCCCAGAAGCGGCGCGTTTTAAGAGATATCAACTCTAAAACCATCTTAGAGAAAGCCACAAAAGTGATGCGATGCAATACGAAGGGGTCATTAAAAGGGTCACCCACTAGAAGGCTTTTGTCAAGCAAAAAAGATTTTCCATAGCAAAAAATCGCAGATTTTTTGCCTTACCAAATAAAAAATGATAATGTCCAAAAGCATTCATTCCATTGACCGCACCCGTATTTTCAGGTTTTTTTAGTTACGGATTATAGAAATCCGCACCAGTCACCCATCCGGTTCAAGGCATTGTTTCGAGGTCGTCTTTTGTGATCGCTCTCGTTGCCCCTGGCAAGTATCTGCCCCAGAAAATCGTTGGTACCATGCTGTGTCCAATTGTTTGTCACAAACTTATGGCTCTATGGCCAACCCTTTGTGGCTCGCAGCATAGGCGGACTTTGATGATCATGCCTTTCAGACTCCGTTTTGTGAATGAAACAGCTTCCCAATCACACCTCATGGATTGATTACCAACCCCAATACCGGTTCACTGTCCCATTCTTTCACTTCTTTACCTACCTCTGCTTCCCTTTTCCTTCATCTCTTTGATCTTGCCCTCCTCTTTTCTTGCAATTTTTCCTTTGCCTTTACACCCTCTTTAAACAGATCTTTTTTTCGGGTGTTGCATAACCCATGAATGGCTTTTTCAATCTGCTTTTACCAGGAAAATCTTTTACCACCTCCTCTCTTCCCGATTCCTGATAAAAGTATCCTTGCTCCCTTTTTCCTTACTCCTTTCTCTGGTGAGTGGAACAGTTTCCATTTGTTCCGGATTTTATAAACCACTTTGTATCTCTTTGGTTCCCTGCTCCACCCACCGTTTTATTGAAATAATTTCCTGGGATCAAACGGTATTTGGTCCTTTATGATAAAGTAACACGCCCTGGCTATCTTGTTACTCAATGCCTTGATTGCCACGATTTTGTTCGTCTTCGCTGCCTTGCGTTGATACCATCTCCTGGCGGGTTCACTATATCTCACCATAAAATTTGCCGCTTCCACATACGCCCACGCCAAATACTTATTCCCGTTCTTTTTATTCCCCTCTCCTTTCTTCTTCCCGTTGGATACCTTCTTTGACGACACACACCGGCAGTATGAGGAATAATCCGATACCGTGGGAAACCGGTTAATATCCCCGGTCTCAAGCATGATCGTTATCCCTAATATCTTGCCTATTCCCGGCACCGTGAGCAGTTCTTCAAACGGATACCGTAATTTTACCTCTTTCAGCACAGCCTTTTCTATCCGGTCTATCTGTTCATGGAAAAAGTCTATCACAGCCTTGTCGCTCTGGACTGCCATTTTGTGGTGTTCATCCGTTAACTGCTCGCTTATCTTTTCTTCGCTCAGTCTCTTCGCATCGTTGACATTCACCTTTCTCCCCGTATTGCGATTCACCATGTTTTGCAGGCTTAGTATATGTGCCGTCCTGTGCCGTACCAACATCGTTCGCTTTCTCAATAAATCCCGTATCGGCCTTATTTCTTTCGGATAGATATAGCCTTCCGGCAGTATACCTAATCGCAGCAGATGTGCCAGCCAATAGGAATCCCAGGTATCATCCGTGTACTTCATGCCAGAGTACTGCTGCATCTCCGCAGGATTGGCCAGGTGTACCTTGTATTTTGCCTCCTGTAATCCGTCTACCAGCCAATACCAATTGTACGTCGACTCTACCACGACCCCTTGTATCTTCTTCTGAAACGGCTCCAGTGTCTTTAATATCACCTCAAGATCGTTGGGGAGTTTTTTCCCAAATATCCGACTGTCTTTCTTATCTATCACTCCTACATAACTATTGTCCGAATGTAAATCTATTCCTACATAATAACTCATACCTGCTCCTCCTCTTTTACCGGTTTAAGGGTTTATTTCACGATGCCTCTATGATACCATTTGGCATCTGCTTGTGAAGGAGCCTTCTATATGATTATCACACCTTGATTAGTGATTTAATATTTTCTCATCGTTTATAAATTTCGTCTTCTTTCGATATCTTTGATTTCATAAGGGACGTAGCTGTTCCCTATATTTTTCGTTTACGAATACGGATAGCTCCTGCCATAATAACTGTGAATGCTTCGTCTAACTCTGAGCCATGTTTATTTAAAGCCGAAGCAATCACTTCCGCCTTATTCAACGGGGATAACCCCGTCAAACGGATAAGTATAACACCTGACATCAGGCGTCGCTGCAAAAAAACCAATTCCCCAAAATCCTTATCTGCTGTTATTAACAGATATCTTCCCTTGTTCGCAAGATCGAGCACATTCTCATCTGAAATCCCCGGTTCCATTTCAGCAACGTACCATACCAGATGACCGTCTTGCCTTAAACGCTCTACTATCTGCCGATCTACACTTTCATCTGCCAGACAGTTCAAGCTACCTCCTGAATCGGATAAACTACCTCATCCCGTAATGAATCAGCAGCAAACGACAAGGCTGCTTGAATGGCATCGCGCGTAAGACGGGGGTGTGCGTCTAGAATTTGCTCGATAGTTTCACCAGCAGCAAGCTTATCTAAAATAAATTCTACGGTAATGCGTGTTCCGGCAATAACCGGTTTGCCTAGCATCACCGCAGGGTCTGATAGAATTAATTTTTTCTGCATTTTTTCTCCTTTCAAAGAAGGGTATATCGTTTTACATTCAAGACTTTGGAAAGTGTCACTAACTACAAGGGTAGTTGTTCCAAACAATGTCCACCATATTACCAAAAGGGAAAATTACCGTCAAAATATTTTCCAGGTTCAAAGTCATCGCACTATTTGTTGAAAGTCAAAGGGGGGTCACCTTGATTAGTGATTATGTTGTTGGCAAGAGTAGCTCATTTTGCTATCTTGTCTGCCATGACAAGACAATGGCGTATAGAATTTGAA
>CAZBCT010000193.1:0-4044 GCA_964490485.1 uncultured Candidatus Brocadia sp.
TATTCTGTCATTCTGAGGGAGTGAAACGACCGAAGAATCTCAACTTTGAAATTCCGTAACACTTTAGCTTTTTGAAAAACACTTTTCTCTGTAGGTACGTACCTGCAGGTATTCACACGCAATAAAAATAAATCCGCTCGTTCGGCAAGGCTCACGACAAGGATGCGATAAAAAAGCCCGAAGGGCTGAAATGATTATAGAACCATGGGCAGATAAAATACACAACCCTGAAGGGGTGAAATAAAATTACCATTACACCGGCATAAAAAATCAATGTCACCCCTGCGGGGTTAACAGGCAAAAATGCTTCAATTGGCTATAATCATGACATCCTTTCAGGATTTGGAAATTGCAAAGACATGTTTTGAATCTGTCTCTCCCTGTATATTCGCCCTGATACAGCCAACAAAACACGGCTTTCTCTTTTGGGTTTTCAAAATACTAAATTGTTACGAAATTCCTAAACCTTAATTAGACCTTCGGTGACTTTTATTACAGAGGAGTGGCAAGGCGCGTTTTGCCACTCCCGTCGGTTTTTAATTCTTTGACATACAAGGTAGGCGATGCCTACCCTACAAAATTGGCATCTGTTTATTTCAGCAGTGTTGTCAAGCATTTCCCCAGACAGCTACAAAACTATTACCATGGCTTTAAGGTAAAGAATCCACGTTCCTTTACCTGATAGTCCTTTGGCGTCTTGACGAGTTCCACGCACTCGTTTGCCCAGTCCTTGATAATGTCCTTTGCGTGCCCCCACCAGGTAACGGCATCCAGGTCAATGATGCGCATTTGTGCCTCTTTGCGGTCGGCAAACATAAAGAGCGTTTCGCCGGTTACGCTGTCTTTCAGCCTTCCTTCGATTGCCACGCTTGACCGTCCTCCTGCAGCAGCCCCTCCACCCCCAACTACTATTCCAGCAGGGCCTAAAGCAGGGGCCGCCAGCCTGAGAGCTCCCATCGTTGCCTTGCTCGGCACCAGTTCCACGATAGCCAGTTCAAGCACTACCGTTCGTGGTCCTGATGAGCTCACTAATTTCCATCCCGGTCTCTCGTCTTTTTGAAATGCCTCGCAAAATTTTTCTTCCGTATACTGCGCCAGTTTATGGGCGCTTTCCTCAAGGTCATGATTGCCGGGATTGGCTGCCTTCCAGCCGGTATTTTCCATGAGATAGTCTGTGTTGACCGGAGCGATTACCAGGTAGTCATAATCTTCCTTTTGAACACCCGGCTTTACCCAGACCCTGTCAAAAGGAAATCGCTCTTTCTGCGGCGCCATTTTTTCCGGTTCCTTTATAAATCCGGCATCAGGCGCAGGGGCCGTCTTGCAGCCCAGGGGAATGCTCAGAAGTGTTGCCCCCAATAAAATACATCCACAGCTCATGGTAATGCGTTCAACCATCGTTTCCCTTCTACCCATACTCCTCTTCTCCTTTCTTATTAAATGAAACTTCAAATTATTCACACAATCTGTCAATCTGTACAAAATCTAGTATAGCGTTTCAGTAAAATGTATAAGTCAAAAATGTCTTTGCGAGGAGTGGAACAGTTGCGAAGCGGGGCTAAAGCAAACTCGGAGATTTCTCGCTAATACGCCCAGAACAGGCTCCGCAATCTCTAACCCGCAGGAAACTTGAGATTGCTTCGCTGTCGCTCGCAATGACGATAACGTATGTAGACACTTTAATAAAACAATATACCAAATTTAGAATTTCCCTGTCATTTTAGTATTTTGAAAAAAACCCATTCCCTTGTCATTGCGAGGGTTTTGTCCGAAGCAATCTCACAAACAATCATATAAATCCTTCCATCCCGCATTCATTCCATGAATTAATTCTAGTTTCTTAGCCCTGGCGCCACCTTTAATTTGTTTCTCCCGGAATATGGCATTTTTCACATCACGAAAGAGTTCATAGTATACTAACTTGGTAACATTATACTTTTTTGCAAATCCTTCGATCTTCTTCTCTTTGTGCACATATACTCTTCTTTTGAGATCATTCGTTACCCCCGTATAAAGTACCGTATTGCTTTTATTCGTCATGATGTAAACAGAATATATTCTATCCATTACCATTACTTTGACTGAATCTAGCGTTTTAAAAGGTGATTGCTTCGGACAAAACCCTCGCAATGACAGTTTTATGCTCACTCATTTCTCATATAGCATTTCGGTAAGGTGTATACGAAAACATTGCCATTGCGAGGACTGGAACAGTTGCGAAGCGGGGCTGAAGCAAACCCGGAGATTTCTCGCTAATACGCTCAGAACAGGCTCCGCAATCTCTAGCCCGCAGGAAACTTGAGATTGCTTCGCTGTCGCTCGCAATGACAGTTGCATGTATACTTATTTACTACGCTTCCTCTACTTTTATTTCAAATCCGCTAAAAGCTGCTGGAATTCCTCTGACCCGGCGAGTATCCGATGGGCTGCGTCACGCAGATCATCTACCTGTTTATCAGACAATTTGAATGACGTTGGCATACCCTTGAAATAGTGACGTTCTGCCTCATCCCGTAACGCATCAAACTTGACCTCCACGAGATAAAATTTGATGTCGCCGCATCCACCAGGTTCCGTTGATATCGGGCCGTCCCCGCACCTGCTCTTCTGGACCTCTTCAGTCCACCGGCGGAAACTCTCCCTCAGCAGCATAACGGTCTCGTAGTTATACCTTGTAACCGATACGGACGAATATGCACCAAACATTGCAGATATGGTAGGGGCCTTCCCAAGGAGACTCCAACGGCTGGGCACCTCAGTCTCTGCATTCACCACAACAAAAACCACCTTACGGGTATTGTCGAGTTTCAGATATTTCAGCGTATTCCATACGCTTCCGAAGGTAAGCACTCTGTCAATGGCCGCCCTCAGACCGAGATTATCAGAGACGCCGCCATCAACGAGATGGATATATTTATGCTTCGCAACATCCTGATAGACAGCTACATTGCTCACCTGATGAAATGACCGTGACGAAATATCATGCTCCCTCTGAACCCTCGCTGCTTCTTCAGGGAGGGTAAAACCGCAATCGTTGGAATAATTCCGAAGGGTAATGGGTGTGAGGACAACGGGCACTGCAGAGGATGCCGTTACGGCACGCGCAACGGGATAGCTGGACAGATCAGAACAGATGACATCAAATGCATCCTGATGAAATGCCACTCGTATCCCCGTTACCATATCCGTTGCGTTAATATGGACCATGGGGCCTTTGCTTGCTGCCATATCCTGAAAAGTCTTCTTTTCAAAAAGGATCTTGTCGTAATACTCCGCAGCAAGATCACTTCGTGAAAAAAATGGAGAGGAGAGGCGCACCCAGTTGTCAGGTCGTATCAAAAACCTTCGGGTAAGGCCGCCCTGCACGTTCTTTCTCAGGAATTTTTGCTCAAAATCCTCAAAGATACGATCGCCAAAAAGACCGTAGTACGCAGCAGTGAAACTGCCTCCCGACACACCAGAAATGCCATCAACCTCATGGATGAGCATCCGTTTTTGACCATTTATGGTTACCTCTGTATTTTTCAGTTCTTCAAGGACACCATACGAAAAGGCAGAAGCCCGTGTGCCACCACCTGAAAAGCTAAGAAATACGAGTATTTCGTCTGAATTCCCAGGCTGAACCTTAAACTTTCCACGATAACCACTGTTAGGGTCAACCGTTGCGAGTGGTTTATTTACTTGATAATGCATACAGCCTGAAATAACAAAAGTAGCAGTAAGAATAGTTAGACATGTGGGGAAAAGACGAAATACTTTACTCATCGCAGCCCTCCTCTGATTTCATGGTGATAATATTTTTGGGCAATGTTATTGTTTATTAAGATTATGAATCAGGCCTTCGGCAACTAAAATTAGGCTGCCTTTGGCCGCTACTTTAAATCTCCCCTCTAAAAAGAGGGGCCGGGGGTGTGTTACGACTGATTTACACACCCCTTAGTCCCCTCTTTCTAGAGGGGAAAATATCTGTTTGAAATTCCTAAACATTTAATTAGGCCTTCGGCAACTTTTACCCTGTGTCCCTTCGCTGGTTCAATCGTCCTC
>CAZBCT010000194.1:0-4042 GCA_964490485.1 uncultured Candidatus Brocadia sp.
CGGCGCGGTAAACATCGCTATTATTGGAATTTTTCAAAAAACTAAATTGTTACAACATCTGCAATATTGATGGACTTTGAGGCTTCCTTTATACTTACCGGAAAAGGCGTTAGCAAGTGAATTTCACGAAAATATTTCAATTGAGAAGCATCAAAAGAAAATTTATTTTGTTCACTTCTTTACTTATCATTTTACCAGCCGGAATTTTTGCTGGTCTTGTAGCGCATTTTCACCAGCGGAGCCTCATCACGATAGACCAAATGAACACAAACCTCATGCATACTATCATCCAGAATGAATGGAGAGAAAAGGCGCATACCCTGGCATACCTTCTGGCCAGGGAGATTGCACAACCCACGAATGAACTCAACGTTTCTGAGATAAATCATCTTGCAACCCTCGGCATGGAAGGAAAAGGTTTCCGCTACGTCTGCGTACAGGACGAAAAAGGAAGAGACTTCGTTGATTCAGCCGAAAGATTTGGATTGCAGAAAAATGTCCTTACCAATGATCTGACACTAAGTACACGCGCTTCGGAAGATTTGATCAGACAAAAACAAAACGATATTGTTGATATCGCAGCGCCCATCCTTTATGAATCCAAGGTGCTTGGCGTTGTCAGAATCGGCTTTTCTCTCAATGGAATTCAAATAATCCCTGATGCACTTCAAGAGAAGATCGGCTCTCATATTAAGCAGTCGGCAATGGTATTCAAGCGAGACACCCTTCTTTTATTGCCGGCAATCACAATTCCTATTATGCTTATAGGATGGATACTCATACGTAGATTAACGTCACCCATACAGCAACTGATGCTGGAGACGGAAACGATAGCCAAAGGAAACATAACCCGCAGAATTGAGACCAATTCAGGAGACGACGTGGGCAAGATCGCTCATGCCTTTAATAAAATGATCGCAGATTTGCGGGAGACCATCGTTTCAAAGGAGTATGCGGATAATATCATAAACAGTATGGATGACTCCCTTGTGGTTGCATCTCCTGAATTTACGATACAAATGGTGAATCGGTCAACCTGCGAACTCCTGGGGTATAATGAGCAGGAGCTTATTGGTAAACCAATTAACTTCCTCTTTTCAGAAGAAGATACCGCTGATACATCCTGGTTTGATTCAATTGAAAAAGACCTCATGCATAACACGGAAAAAACCTATGTGTCAAAGGATGGCAGAAAAATAACGGTGCTCTTTTCTGGCACTGCAATTCGTGGGAATAACGGCGGCATCCGGGGAATTGCATGTGTGGCGCTCGATATCACCGAACGGAAACGAATAGAGGTCGAACTGAGGAAAGCAGTTGCACAGAGGGATGCAAACATTAAAGATCTCGGATATCTCATGTATTTTTCTACTCTCATGAATGAAGAAGTACGGGAGGATAAATTAGTTCATCATATGGCTAAGGCCTTACAGGAACACTTTCAGCCAGAACTCCTGGCCGTGTTAACTGTGGACAAGATAAAAAACATGTTAGACGCATCACTCATAATCCCTCCGATGCCACTCAATAAACTTATCAGAGAGGAAGTTGTTTCTGACCCGTCATTATGCCAGGTAATAAGAACAGGTCGTGAAATTATTGTAGACAATACCGCCGAAGACACACCCTGTGGATGCATTGCCCATAAAATTGAAGGGGGAGGATATGCATGTCTTCCCCTGATAACGGGTGGCACCATCGCAGGAATGGTCCTGATAGGAAAAAAAGATAAAAATTACTGGCTTAACGAAGAAATACGCAAACTCATTTTGGTCTATGTAGGGTTGACAGCGTCAGCCCTTCAACGAATCAGACTTATTGACCTAACCAGACGTGCGGCTATAACGGACTCACTTACGGGGGCATATAACAGGCGATTCTTTGACGAGATGTTGAAGAACCACATCGCACTGGCAAAAAGGCGTAACGAATCACTCGGACTTGTCATTGCCGACCTGGATCACTTTAAAAACATAAACGATACCTACGGACATCTTGTAGGAGATCAGACATTACAACAGATAGCTTCTATCATGAAAAATTCCATACGGTCGTCAGACGTTCTGGCACGGTATGGAGGAGAAGAATTTGTTATTATCATGCCTTCTATTGATATAATCAATACCCTTAAGAAAGCGGAAAGTATTCGCGAGCAGGTAGAATCTTTTCAATTTAAGGTTGACTCCCTCGGGCGGTCTTCTCAAATAACCATAAGTATCGGAGTCGCTTCCTTCCCGGATCATGGCGCCGAATGTGACACCCTGATAGCGTCTGCCGACACGGCCCTCTATAAGGCTAAGAAGGGGGGAAGAAACCGTGTCGAATCACCATAAATCTTTTGCTTTAAAGACTATCGTTCACCATAAGGAATAAAAACCATGCACCAGATTGAGCCACTCATCTTTGATAAATCGTCCCCCGGCAGACGCTGCTTTATCCTCCCTGCCTGTGACGTGCCGGAAAAACCCATAACTCATCTTCTTCCCGAAAAGATGATACGAAAACAGGAGATAAAATTACCCGAAGTTTCTGAGATTGATGTTGTCCGCCATTTTACCAGACTCTCTCAAAAAAACTTCTGCGTAGATACCAATTTTTATCCCCTGGGTTCATGCACCATGAAATATAATCCTAAAATTAACGAAGATACCGCACGCCTGGATGGTTTCACAAAATTACATCCCTATCAGCCGGTCGATCAATGCCAGGGCATCCTGGAACTCCTCTTCAACCTGGAGCAACTTCTTGTAACTATTTCAGGGATGTCTGCCTTTACGTTACAACCTGCTGCAGGCGCACACGGCGAATTAACAGGCATGTTGATAATCCGGGCATACCTGGAGAAACATGGCGAAAAGAGGCGCAAGATTATTATTCCTGATTCTGCACATGGCACCAATCCTGCATCAGCCTCCCTTTGTGGTTATGAGGTCGAATCTATTCAATCAACTACAGACGGCCTCATCGATTTAAAAAAACTGAAGACTGCCGTTACACAAGACACTGCCGCCCTCATGATCACGAATCCCAATACCCTTGGGTTGTTTGAAAGAGATATCCTGGAAATATGCAAGATCGTTCACGACGCTGGCGGACTTGTTTATTGTGACGGGGCTAATATGAATGCCCTTTTGGGCATTGCCAGGCCGGGAGATATGAACGTAGACATCTTACATCTGAATATGCACAAGACCTTTTCAACTCCCCATGGTGGCGGAGGACCTGGCGCTGGCCCTATAGGCGTTACTGATAAACTGAAGCCCTTTTTGCCTGTCCCCCGGGTTGAAATGGCAGAACAATCGTTAAAAGAGGGTATAAATAATACGAAGCATGATAAATCTGCAACCAAAAACTATGTCTTAAATTATCAGTATCCTGATTCGATAGGAAGAGTAAGAGCGTTTTATGGTCATATTGGCATAATGGTCAGGGCATATACCTATCTCTTGTCTCTGGGCAAAGAAGGAGTTTGCAAGGTGGGCGAATTTTCTATCTTAAATGCAAACTACCTGCGTCATAAACTTATGAAATATTATGACATTCCCTATGGAAAAACCTGCATGCATGAATTTGTCATCTCGGCCAAAAGACAAAAGGAAAAAGGAGCCTCTGCGCTTGATATTGCGAAGAGATTGCTCGATTACGGCTTCCATGCCCCTACGATTTATTTTCCTCTCATCGTGGAAGAGGCATTAATGGTAGAGCCTACAGAAACAGAATCGATGGAGACATTAGATGCCTTTGCAGATGCTATGATTCAAATCGCCACAGACATAGAACAACGGCCAGAGACGGTACGCAACACACCCCAAACTACTCCCGTTGGTCGCCCCGATGAAGTAAAGGCCGCCCGGGAACCAAAATTGAAGTGGGGAAACCGGTAAAAACCGCAGGAGAAATCTTAGCATAGCTACGCCGCAAATAAATTCCTCGTAATAATGCGGACGAACGCAATATGAATGAAATTTAGTAACAATTTAGTTTTTTGAAAAGTAGGGGCGAAGCATTTGCCAGTTTGGGTATGAATGCATGTATGCCAATT
>CAZBCT010000195.1:0-4037 GCA_964490485.1 uncultured Candidatus Brocadia sp.
TTTGATAAGTTTTACCGCTCACACGGGAGCGGTCTGTTTGGTGCAAGATTCAGGTGATATAAACGAAGCCTCGTCTCCATAAAGGACCAAGCCATGACATTCGGTAGCAGTTCCCTCTATCCGGGGCAAAAGGTATCTTTTCCATCGAGCCACTGCTTTGGGGTCCTGGTCCTGTTCCAGCGCCCGCCGCTCCGGTGTTTTCCGCACTAATCCCAGCCGAGCCAGGAACCGTGGCATATGTTTAGGATGGAACTTAACCCCAAATTCCCTTTTAATCAGAACTCGCACGCGGGGGCCTGTCCAGAGGTCTGATTCGAATCCAAAATCCATCGCCGGTTTCAGAGGAAGGGCAACCAGCTTCATAATCTCCTGTTGTTTCAACTTGGGACGCGCTCCTGGCGCCTTTGTAGATTTCAAGACGGTCAAACCTCCCTGCCGACATTTCCGTACCCATCCGAAAACAGTGGAACGGTTCAACCTCATCCCAAAAGCAATGTCTTCGATCCGGATGCCTTGGTCGACCAGCCGCATGGCAATCATACGCATCTCCTCCAGCGTCTCGTGACCGATGGAATAACCCTTCTTTCGAAATCTGTCCACACCTTAAGTACAGCATGATGGGAGAGCAAAGTCTACTTAATAATGCTACCTACTATATTGCAGAAAAACCGAAGAAGCCTGATAAAGCAACCTTGTAACGTATTCCGAGACCTTTTGATATTGCAAATTACTCTCTGTGAGAAATGCGGGTTAAGTATTTTCATATTTGACCGATAATACCACGACAAAATTGATGTTAGCAAATGGATGGTTGGTTTTTTCTGAATTGGGGAGGAGTGATATCAATGACAGATGCTGATATACATATAAGCTTGTTGGATAGCTTGTCTGGTGGAATTTGTGCTGTTAACCGGGATAGGGTAATCACCTACTGGAATAAAAGCACTGAAAATCTTACCGGTTACAAGAATGCCGATACCCTGGGAAAGTGTTGTAGAGATGATATATTAATGTATGTAGATGAGCATGGAAGGGGTGTCTGTGAGAGCGAATGCATGGCTACGGGAACAATGAATGACGGCAGCCCAAGGAGTATGGAGGTGTATGCTCATCATAAAGATGGTTATCGTGTGCCGGTCCTAGTCCGCATATTGCCTTTGAAAAATTTGGGTGGGCAGGTTATTGGTGCTATAGAGGAACTTCATGATAATTCTTCAAAAATAGAGTATGCTCATAAAATTGAAGAGCTTGAAAAATGTGCCTTGCTTGATTCTCTCACAGGGTTGATGAAACGACGAGGGTTAGAAATGAACTTGCGAACCATGTTCGGTGTTATGCATAGGTACGGCTGGTCATACGGGGTTTTTTTCGTCGATATTGATGGATTAAAAAGGATAAATGATTTGCATGGTTACAAGAATGGGGATGCAGTGTTAAAAATGGTATCAAAAACGCTGTTGCATAGCGTAAGGGCAACAGACATGGTAGGTCGATGGGGTGGTGAAGAATTTATGGTAATTGCTATGAATGTTACTGAAAATCACCTGCAGACCATTGCGAACAAAATTCGTATTCTTATTGGGCAATCAGGTTTTTTTGTGGGAACTGATGCTATTCGCGTAACGGTTTCTGTATCGGCTACTGTTGCACGGTCAAATGATAGTGTGGATACTTTATTGAAAAGAGTAAACCAATTGATGCAGCAGGCTAAGTCTTCCGGCAAGAACTGTGTAGCGGTATAAATAGATGTATAGCGCAATCAGAAGGCATTGTAATAATTCAGTGTTAGGGTATTATTTCTCTCGGGATGCTGATGTTAGTTACGATAATTTCTCCGGTGTGTGTTGGCCCATCTGCCAGATAAAAACCTCTCTTCCTTACGGCAAAGGTTACCGTTTTCCTTGCTTCAATGGCACCGCTTAATACCGTACCCTCATTGCAGTCAAGTCCAGAGGGTATATCCACAGAGACAACGTCCTTATTGAGATTGTTAACGCCCTTGATAAGGCTTTTAAACGGTTCGCGTACCTCGCCAGAAAGACCTGTTCCAAACAATGCATCAACGATGATGCCGTAACCGCTCAATTCTTTTAAAACACGGCTTACTTCAGTAGTATCAATGACCTCTCTAATGGCGATTTTCATATGTAAAAGTATTTGCAGGTTTGTACCCGCATCTCCATCATTTGCCATATCTATAATCTTTGCAGCGAGGAAGACATCTGCAGGAATGCCATGATTGTGAAGATGCCGCGCCACGACAAATCCATCGCCACCGTTATTTCCTTTTCCACATAAAATAGCCACTTTTATCTGCCGTGGCCCTTTTATCATTTTCAAGACCTCTTCAGCTACATTCCGACCGGCATTTTCCATAAGGATGATGCCAGGGATCTTATATTCATCAATGGCCTTTCTATCCAATTCCCGCATCTCTTCGCGGGTTAAAGATTTTTCCATATCAACAATTCCTCAAGAGAGTAATTATGAAGCTTAATTTCAATGTAATCTATTTTGTTCAATTCGTCTATCATAAATTTCTTCTTAGTTTTCACGAAATAGATGTGAATTGTTGATGAATGAGCATAAGCACCAGGGAAATTAACCATTGAAGTTTTTTGCCTGATAGATTAAGATGATTTGGTAATTTTTCCTTAGCCTCATGGGATTGTATAGAATACAAGATAAATAAAGAGTCAAAAAACCTCCATAATTTAACCGTTCATGAAAATAATAATAGAGGGTGGTGCATATGAATAACAAATTTTTTGTATGGGTATGGATGTTGTGCAGTTTATCTTTTCCCGTATTTGGACAGCATTATGAGTACGAAGCGCCTGAAATCAGATTGAGAGCTGGCTTGCCAACGGTGTTTTCCATAGAGAGTGTCCGGCAAATAACGGGAAGTGACGAGGAATCGGTATTAAATATCAGTATCAGTGTAAAGAAAGGCAAGATTGAGTCCGTAAGCAGAGACGGGAGCACATGGGTCGTTACTATAAGAACCAGCAGTAAGGAAGCCTCGACATATTTGATAAAGGATAGTCAGTTTAAGATTATGGGAGAGGAAGCGAAGAAGGTTATGGTTAACGCTATTCACTGGAAAGATGGAAACTAAAGGCATATGAAGGTTTATTTTATTGGTGCAGGGCCGGGTGACCCTGAGTTAATAACGGTCAGGGGACTTAAGATTATTCAGCAATCAGGCTACTGTATTTATGCAGGGTCACTCGTGAACCCGGAGTTACTCAAGTCTCTCCCGTCTTATGCAAGGATATTTGATTCCTCCAGGATGAGCCTGGAGGACATGGTGGTCGTTTACAAGGAAGCCATGCAACACAATATAGACGTTGCAAGGATACATTCGGGAGATCCATCCATTTACGGGGCAATACAAGAACAGATGCAAGCACTCGATAACCTGGGAATTAGCTATGAGATTATTCCCGGGGTGAGTTCCTTCGTTGCTGCCGCAGCGGTTTTACGACACGAATTAACGCTTCCCGGTGTTACCCAGACCATAGTTATTACCCGTATGGAAGGGAAAACCCCTATTCCCGAAAAGGAACACCTGGGTGTTCTGGCCACAGCCACGCCGACGTTGTGCATATTCTTAAGCATTGACAAGATAGAGGAAATCGTAAGGACACTCCTGCCACATTATGGCAAGGATTGCCCGGTAGCCGTTGTGTATAAAGCAACATGGCCCGACCAGAAAATCGTTTGCACGAAACTCTCTGATATAGCCGAAGAGGTGAAACGGGAATCCATTACAAAGTCGGCACTCGTTATTGTAGGATGGATGTTAGGAAAAGAATTTAAAAGGTCCGTATTATACAGTCAACATTAAACATGCGGTATTCGTCTGTGCCTGGAAAACCAAAAGAATGTTTCTCGTTCCTCTATGATAGTTCTCCTTTGCATACGTCGAATTACAAAGAAAGCCTTGCATATTAGTTCATGATTAGTATAATTAAAATTTTGGTAACAATTTAGTTTTTTGAAAAAGTAGGGGCGAAGCATTTGCCGTCTTGTGT
>CAZBCT010000196.1:0-4031 GCA_964490485.1 uncultured Candidatus Brocadia sp.
CCAACAAAACAAGGCTTTCTATTAAAATTTTTCAAAATACTAAGTTGTTACAAAATATTTTCTGCAGACACGGACAATTATAGTATCTACCCCATCTTCTCTTTGCTCTGGTTGGTTCAATCTTGTAGATTGAACCAGATGTTTTGCGTCTGACTATGGGTTTTGCATAGGTTTTCAGCCGTGAAAAAGCCAAATGTTAAGGTTCAATCGAGGACGATTGAACCAGCGCAGCCAGCACAAAGGACGATTGAACCAGCACAAGGAGGTATGAAATTTTTACGCGATTAGCCCGAACGAATCGAAGGCCTTCGGCGGCTTAGTTAAAGAAAAGGTAACAATTTAGTTTTTTGAAAAATTCCAATAAGAGCGATGTTTGCCACGCCGTGTAGGGGCGAAGCATTTGCTATAATTGGCATACATGTATTCATACCCAAACTGGCAAATGCTTCGCCCCTACTTTTTAAAAAAACTAAATTGTTACCAACATTCCTTGTTCGACATTCGATATTCGGCGTGATGCTTTTCAATGTAGAGCGACGAGCCTCGTCGCTCTACAACCGCAACTTTGAAATTCCTATACATCAAGCTTATTTCAGCATCTCCTATCAAAAAATATTCTTCCGACTCGTTCTGGTTAGGAGATATCTGTGCGGTATTAACGCACAGATACCTCCCTCACCAGCCATTCGCCTTAGAATGGGCGGTCGCCACCCTTCACATACCCGGTATGTGCAGGTCCGAGTTTTTCAAATATCTCCTCGTCGGTGTAGGTAATCACCTCTGGCGCTTCGTAAACGGGTAATTTCTTGTCTTTCATTATTATCTCCTTCCTCTGATAATTTTGATGTCTATCTAATCATTCCGGCATCAGGGTCAGCCTCAGTCTGGTTGCTGAAAGCTGACCCCTGACCGATTACGTCTTTTTTATTCCAACTTCCAACTCTTTACTTCTGTCAAGCATCATCTCATGCGCACCTAACGCCGTGCCTTCTTTGAACGGCGTGACGCATTATCCGTTGACTTCGCCTTCACCTTTTCAGGCCCATGCAGAGTGCTTACCCCGTAGTAGTCCACGTCCTCCAGTTTGTAATAGTATGTGCCTTTGCGTGGTTTGTCTACATGCTTGTAAGTGGCTCCAGATGTGTCATTGCCTTGCGCAGGAATGAGAGCAGCATTGATCTTCTTATACTTCCCATCCTTAGTTCTGGCCCGATAAAGGTTGAAACCGGCATTATCAATTTCCGTGGCAGTCTCCCATCCAAGAAGTATGTGTTTCTTTGCATTCGTAGCGGTAAAAGAAACAAGAGTAACAGCAGTTTCAACAGTAAGTTCGACCGAAGACTCACACGTGTTCCCTGCTCCGTCTGTAACCACTACAATTCCATTTCCAGATTGGTTCGAATCTGTGAGTTTCACGCTGAACCCAACAACTCCATCACCTGGCACAAATGTGTCTACATTCAAACTCAGGTTAACCGACCCGGCTTTAAGTTCAACAAAGAATATCCCGGTATCCTTGTCAATCTGACCATTATTGTTCAGATCTTCACCGGTATCAAGCATCCCGTTATTATTTGTATCCTCGGAAGGACGATTGTCCGTTGCCGTTCCCGCTGCCGATGGAGGATCTCCCGCAACCAGATGCGTCTCACAAATCGGCGGATTTGCATCGCCAACCGGATTGATAAACTCAAAGAGCGCCCCACCGGGATATATGTAAGAATCAAAATTATTAAATCCCTCCACCGTAATGCCATGTACACCATTTGAGCTTGTAGTGTGAACTCCGCTGGTGAGCGAAGCTACAGCAGCCTGAAAACCAGAGGTACCAATAGGACTAAAACCAGCAACCGCAGCGCCGTCTAAAAGGATTGTTCCGTTTGTAACATCTGCATCCTCAGCAATGATCGTAACATAATTCTGCGCAAACTGAGCCCCGCCTACGGTAGAAAATGTGTAGTTCGAAAGGTACTGGTCTGAAGGAATCATATTGCCTATCGCTGGATCTCCCAAGGTAGCCCCAGAATAACCTTGACCAGTCATGAATTGCGCCACAAAAATGGGTTTGTCACCCTCGAAAATATGATTACCGGCAATGACCGATGTTTCGATATACGCACCCCTATTGATCGTACCAATACTTGCCCCATCCTGCGTGACATTAGTACCATCCTGTGACGCTACAATTCTGTATATCGAACCACTTGGCCTATTGGGAAGATTCGCAACCAAAATCTTACTCCCCCATGTTTGTGTGGGCTGGCCTACTTCAAAGATATGGTCACAAGCAATAACACCAGTTGGAATCTGAACGCAAGCATCACCGTTTGTAAGACCCACAGGACGATCCGCGGTGATTATTGATCCCGTCAGCGTATTTGTTGAAATATTTGTAGCACTCGCCGCAAAGTATACCTCACCACGGTTCAGTGATTTGGTAAAGGATACACCTGCCGCATGCCCTACGATATTCGTAGCCGGTGTAATGGTTACCGTAGTGTTATCATACCCTGCAACAACGGCAAACTCAGCTCCCTGTCCAAATGTAGGGTTGTAATCCACTACAATAAATTCGGTATTCATCGTGTCAACAGGCAGCGCAAGGGCAGCATCGGTTGAAGCTGTTCTACGATTGATCATGTAACACACGAATTCATTGTCTGAGAAGGCATGTACCGCATTGTTCGAAACACTATCATTGGTGAAATCATCGGTAGAACTCGGTAAACTAACAATAGTTACATTTCCCGGAGCTACCCCAACGGTAGTCGTAAATGTCGGTGTGTTTACTGGATATTCTACCGTTACGTCCGTTGCCACTTCACTTGTCAGGTGCAATTCAAGAACTGCTGTATTATCTAAATTTGGTATAAATGACATAATAAAATCAGTTCCTTTATTATCAAGAGAAGCCATTGCTAAAGAACTTCCCAGAAACGGCAGCAATGCAACGATAGCATAAATAAAATGCCGATTTAAAAGCGATTTAAAATACATAAAAATAATCCTCCTTTTTCTTTACAGGGTATAATTTCTAAATGTGCACGCGGTTATTACAAGTTTTCTTCTTGTCGTAAAACACCTCCCTTCTTTTTCTCTCTCACAATCTTCAGCAGTCTACCGTCAGTGATTAACTTTCAGTACTCCACTTTATATGATTGCAGAAGGTTGATTATTCATAGCTCTTTCTGTAAAAAAGCTGAAACAAAAAAAGCCTTACTGCAAAAATGTTTTTTAAAACATTTCCGGCAGTAAGGCTATCTTACGCCACATCCATGTGTGCGTTCAAAGATCCTATTACTTTGCGCCCCCTGATTACTCAGGGTTTACCTTTATCGGATGTTTTTATGTACTACCGTAGCTTTATCTCAAATAGTGTTACGGCAGAGAAACACCGGTATTGTCACACGAATATCGTTAATATGTCAAGAAAAAAACTAAAAAGATTTTCGGCAGGCATGGACAACTTATAGTATCTTCCCCATCTTTTCTCTGCTCTGGCTGGTTCAATCGTCCTCGATTGAACCAGATGTCTTGCGCCGGACTGAGTGTTTTGCATAGGTTTTCAGCCGTGAAAAAGCCAAATGTTAAGGTTCAATCGAGGACGATTGAACCAGCACAAGGAGGTATGAAATTTTTACGCGATTAGCCTGAACGAATCGAAGGCCTTCGGCGGCTTATTTAAAGAGAAGATCGAACCGCAGAACAAGGAATGTCGAATGGTGAAGTGCAGGGTAGGGGCGAAGCATTTGCTGTAAGTGATATGAACGCATTCATACCAAAACGGGCAAATGCTTCGCCCCTACTTTTTTAAAAGACTAAATTGTTACCAAGATTCATTGTTCGACATCCGATATTCGGCGTGCTGCTTTTCAATGTAAAGCGACGAGGCTCGTCGCTCTACAACCACAACTTTGAAATTCCTATACATTTTAATTAAGCAGCCTTCGGCTGCGACTTTAAGCTCCCCTCTAGGAAGCTTACTGTTGGACAATTTTTTGCTGGACAGGTTTAAGATAGGAGATGCCTTA
>CAZBCT010000197.1:0-4002 GCA_964490485.1 uncultured Candidatus Brocadia sp.
TCGTCGTGAGCGCTCAGTCGAACGATTGAACCATATATTTGAACGATACTCTAAATCTCGTGCTGTGAGACGGAATTATATCAAACGTTTCGGTTCAATCGAGGACGATTGAACCAGCGAAGGGACACAGGGTAAAAGTTGCCGAAGACCTAATTCAATTGTATAGGAATTTTTATTTTCTTTATGCGGGTTTTGGGGAGACACTGACAAACTTCGGCTGTCCGTGTATAACTTAAATCCACATATTTTATCATGGCACAAATTATTCCCCTCTTGGGAGGGGTTAGGGGTGGGTTCTTGGGCGTAAAATTTCAGTGAATATTTTACGAATACCGACTTACCCACCCCCAAATCCCCTCCCAAGAGGGGACTTTCTAATTTAATGACAACAGGTATGCATTACCTTTGAATGGATATCGCTCACAAGCTCTTTGAGATGTTTCAGTAAAGTGTCGATTTCTTCCCTTGTCCCAATGGTAATGCGCAAACAATCGTCCAACCGCCTCAGATTAAAATATCGCACCAGTATCTTCCGCGATTTGAGCGTCTGGTAGAGCGTGTGGGCAGAAACTCCTTTCCTGCATCGTGCCAATACAAAGTTGGTTTGGGAAGGATATACAAAAAATCCCATTTCCTGCAGCGACCTCGTAAGATGGAGTCTCGTTTCCTTTATTTTTTCAACATGCGTCTTCATGCTTTTTTGATCGTCCAGCGCTGCCACCACGGCTGCAATGCTGAGGCGGTCGACATTATACGAATCCTTTACCTTCATCATTCCTTGAATGAGATGCTCCTGGGCAATACAAAAACCCAATCTGATGCCGGCCAATGAATAGGATTTTGACAGGGTACGGAGGATAAGGATATTGTCATGTTTTTCGACAAGACGAAGACAGTTGTCCTCGGCGAAATCAGCGTATGCCTCGTCTACAACAAGCACACCATCTATTTTTGACGCCACCTTTGAAATATCATCAGGCGGTATCATGGTGCCCGAAGGTGAGTTTGGATTTGCAATAAAAGTGACCTTAGCCCCTTTTACGATGAAGTCTTCGGACAGCGTGTAGTCTTCTGTAAAGTCGATTGCACAGGCAGCGCCATCCTGGAGTTCTGCAAGTGTTTTGTAAAGCATGTATGAAGGGTAAGGAAAGATCACCTTGTCGCATGGTCCTGCAAAACTCCGGATAATGATAGACAGCAAGTCGTCTGAGCCGTTTCCCGCCATGACATACTCTGGTTTTGTTCCTAATACCTCGGCGACCTTCTGCCTCGCTTGTGTTGCAACAGGGTCCGGATAAAGACGTAAGCTGTCACTTACCGCATTTTTAATGGCGTTCAGGACTCTTGGTGAAGGGGGATAAGGATTTTCATTCGTATTGAGCTTTATATAGATACCGTCTTGTGGTTGTTCGCCAGGCGTATACCCCGACATCATTTCAATATTTTTCCGAAAATAACTCAATCGTGTACTCCTTTTAGTTCACTTTGGGTTTTTTCTTTTAAAAGGTTTAATCTGATTTGTACAGAACGGGAATGTGCGTCCAGACCCTCTGCCCCTGATATCTCAAGCACATCCTGATACGTATCCTTTAGTGCAGACTTCGAATAGGCTATTACGCTTGTCCTTTTCAAGAAATCATTGACTGATAAACCGGACGAAAAACGGGCCGTTCCGCTTGTCGGTAATACATGGGAGGGTCCAGCTACATAATCGCCCAGCGCGACAGGGGTATATGGGCCTAAGAAGATTGCCCCGGCATGGTTTATACGTGTCTGGATATTTCTGGGATTTTCTGTAATAATCTGTAAATGTTCGGGGGCTAATATATTTGCAATTTCTATGCATTCATCAATGTTTTTTGTCAAAAATATAACTCCAAATTTCGCAAGATACTTCTTTGTATCAGCGCTGCGTTTAAGTTTGGATAACTGTTGTTTTAATTCTATTATTACTCTTTCCACCAGCGATTCTGAAAAAGTAACTAAAATTGAAATTCCAGGAGTATGCTCTGCCTGGGATAACAAATCAGATGCAACAAATGAAGGGTTAGCGTGGTCATCAGCTATAATGAGCACTTCGCTGGGCCCTGCGAGCATATCAATACCAGCATATCCAAAAACTTCTTTTTTGGCTATCGTTACAAAAACATTTCCTGGTCCGACGATTTTATCAACCTTCGGAACCGTTTCTGTTCCAAACGCAAGGGCTGCTATAGCCTGAGCACCGCCTACTTTGTAAATTTCATGTACGCCTGCTTCCCTGGCCGCTACCAACCTTTCGGGGGGGATGGCTCCGTCTTTTGCGGGTGGAGTGGTCATCACGATTTTTCTTACCTCTGCTACCTGAGCAGGTATGGTATTCATCAATACCGTAGAGGGATAAGATGCACTGCCACCAGGGACATATATCCCAACACTGTCGATGGGAGTGTAGAAGGTATCGAGCGAAACACCATTGACCTTTAACGAACCGACTTTACTGATTTTTATATGTTCCTGATATGCCTCTATATTTGTAATGGCTCGTTGAATGGCCTTTATAAAAGGGAGAGATATTCTCCTGTAAGCATCTTCAATTTCACTCTCTTTTACCCGGAATTTATCGGGCGAAAGAGAAACTTTGTCAAACCGTTTGCTATAACTTACAAGGGCTTTATCGCCGCGCTTTCTGACATCCTGGATAATTTTAAGTACGGTTGATCTATTGGTCGATAATCCATCCAAAATGCTTAAGCGCCGTTTGAATTTTTCGATTTCCCTCTCAATATTACATTCCCACGTCCTGAGTATCCGCATCATGGCATTTTCAAAAATGAACGAGACCTAAGCCGCGTTCTTAGCAGGGTATTAACCACTCGTGCTTTTTCATGAAAAGTTTGACATAATTCATCGTCATTGCGAGCGGCAGCGAAGCAATATTGAGTCTTTTACAAACGGGAGATTGCCTCGTCGTTTCACTCCTCGCAATGACATTGTTTGTAATACGTTTACTATAGTAACTTATTATCAATTGATAAGTTAAAAATTATATTTTTAACTCAGAATATTGTCAAGGAAAATGGAGAGGAATAGAGAATGTCCGTAACAATTTAGTTTTATTGAAAAAAATCAAACTGGTATTTTTTCAAGCCCCGTTAGGGGCAAAATATGAATAGAAAAAGATCATACACAAGACCAGAGCTCCGGAGGAGCGACAGATAAAGCACTATATGTCGCTCCGATGGAGCTTACCATGGATGCACATGGTTTTTCTATTCAGATGCTGCTCCTGACGGAGCTTTTCATGGTGTTTTTCAAAAAACTAAATTGATACGAAAGAGCAAAATAATAGGTGTCATATATATGAAAGATTTCAGATAATGTCGCCGGTGGAAAGATCATAAATCCATGAGAGATCTGCGGATTTGTATTCAAAAAGTTCTTCCTTATGGAAAAAGGTGGCTATCTCCCTTTCAGCAGCGGCAGAAGAATCAGAGCCATGGATCAAGTTAAAGCGGTTGCTGACGGCATAATCGCCGCGAATGGTGCCTGGTTCTGCCCTGAAGCCGAAGGTTGCCCCCATCATCTTCCGTGCAATTTCTACAATATTTTTCCCTTTCAGTACCATCACAACGACAGGGGCAGAAGTGGTATATCTGACCAGGGGTTCAAAAAAATCCTTACCCTCATGTTCGGCATAGTGTTTCCTTGCCATCGTTTCCGTGATGTGGATCATCTTCAGCCCTATCATTTGAAATCCCTTTTCCTCAAAGCGAGAAATGATCTTGCCCATGAGACGGCGCTGAAGGGCATCCGGTTTTAAGATAATTAAGGTCTTTTCCATTTCATGTCTTTCCTTTCTCTTTTCAGCCTCGTACGACGGTTTCTGTAGTTCATTTATAATTACCTTCTTTGTAACAATTTAGTTTTTTGAAAAATTCCCATGATAGCGATGTTTGCCACGCAGTGTAGGGGCGAAGCATTTGCCACTTGGGTATGAACACATCTATGCCAATTATAGCA
>CAZBCT010000198.1:0-3979 GCA_964490485.1 uncultured Candidatus Brocadia sp.
TCGTATGCAGATATTGGTATATCTCTGAAGCATGGTGCAGATATCGCCAGAGAGGCCTGTGATATTCTGCTTTTAGATGCAGCGCTCGAAGGAATTATTGAGGCAAGGGGGATTGCACAGGATGCCATGTCGCGTATCAAAAAGAATTTTAGATATATAATCGGAATTAACAGCGCCTTGATAGGTCTTGGTATTGTAGGGATGATAACTCCGGTAACTTCAGCCTTTATGCATAATGCAACAACAATTCTCGTTACCGTAAATTCACTAAAACCCTATCGGATTACTTCTTACAATCAAAAAGAAGACCCTGGCCTGAAATAGAGACAGAAAAATCCTTGGCATTCCCGTTTTGTTGTGAATCGTTTTACGCCTCTACCAGAATAATGCAAATATTTAGAGAGGAGGATAAGATATGGAGAAGATTATACAAAATGATAGAAATGCAAAGCGAAAGGGAGCTTATAAAGAGACGAAGTCAAACGGATATTTTTATTACACCTATTGTGCCTCAATAGGTGGCATCTTTGCCTTGCTTATAACCTATCTTGTATTTTTTCTAAAGATCGTGGTTGATTTCATAAAAGAGGCATCTCTTGGCCTGACGACATTCTATCCCTTATAAATATTTATCTCTTATAAAAATTATGAAGATTTTATCAGATACGGTAATCATAAAAAGGCAATTCTTTTTGTTACTTCTGCTGTGGAGTTTCCTTCTTTTCCCGGGGTTATCTTCGGGACAATCCCTCCTTGAAGGAGATGAGCCCCCGGAAAACTACCAGTTTCAGATATTTCTGGAAGAAGAGGAGGCCATTACCAAGATTTTTGCCGGTTGCGACCAGGTCGAATCTGAGATCATCGCTCTTACCCCTGAAGGACTCGAGTATTTCGAGGGGGTATTGAAAAGACCGGATATTGAAGCGACCTTTGAGGTCTTTATCGGTAAAAAGGGGGCGATGATAGACCGGTATGCCATTATTACCGAGGAGATGGGCTGCTTTCATCCGATTACGTGGATTCTCAGCACAAATGCCGAGGGAAAGATTATTGATATCGCCGTGATGATTTATCGGGAAAGCCGCGGGCATGAGGTTGGCCGGAAGAGGTTTCTGAAGCAGTTCGAAGGCAAGTCCCTGAAAGACCCCCTCTCGACGAATAAGGACATTGTTAAGGTTACCGGCGCCACCACCTCGGTGCAGGCAGTTTGCCGGGGTGTCAGGAAGATGCTTACCTTTATTCATGAATTTTACATCAATAAAAATCCTGTCTCTGCGACATTGGCCCGGCGATTAACTCCCGCGGAAGTCAGCGCCATGAAGACATCCCGCAGGCAACTCTTTACTACTGCGAAAACTATTGAGGGGGTAAAGGTGGTGGTTGCTGCCGAAGGAAACAGCGAGAGGCAGTTTTTTTCCCTGGCAGAAAAGGCATTTCAGGAGATAGAACGCATCGAAAAGCTTTTCAGGAAAGAATTGCAGGCAATGAATAAGGTTGCTGCGAAGACCGCCTTTGCCTGCAACCAGGAGGTATTTGAGGTAATGAAACGGTGTTATCGCTATGGAGTGCTTACAGAAGGCGCTTTTGATGTAACCGTATCTCCGTTATTAGAGCAATGGGGAATTTACCGGGGTAAACGAAAAGAAATAAAGGAAAATAGGCTTGGAAGCATTCTTCAGTCGGTCTCTTATAAAAATGTGAAAATCAATGATGATCATACCCTCATTTCTTTTGCTCGTAGGGATACAAAGATAGACCTGGGACCTGTGATAAAAGGATATGCAATCGACAAGGCCTTGGAGCTTTTTCGCAATTCCGGGTTTGCCAATGTTTGCATGAACTATGGAAGCATGAGCCGCATGCTCAATACCCCCACCGGGAAAGATGCGTGGAAAGTAGGAGTTCCTCACCCTACGAATGAAGATGCTATTGTAGGCGCTCTCCATGTGGTGAATCAAGGGATAGCATTTGTCGGTGATTATTCGAGATATCCGGCGGTGCAGGATAAATCTTATATGCATCTCGTGGATCCGAAAACGGGAATGCCTGCAGGGAGTGATAAACTCGCCGTTATAGCGGCAGCGCCTACCGCAGAAGAGGCGGGGGTTGTGGCAACGGTCCTTTTCGTAAAGGACACAAAAGAAAGGGAAAAACTAGAAACGATTTTTCCGGCTGCCGAGTGGTTGATTGTTTCAGACAAACCTCGGAATAGTATTGTGTTTCAGGGATCTCCGGGAATGATGGAAAAGTTCAAGAAAGGAGAAGAAAAGATTTTTAAATTCGGCAGGGGAGCTGGCTGCCCATTTAGTCCGTAGACAGGCAGTAAGAGAATTGATAAAATTACACCCGAGTTATTTACGCCATAGTGAATGTATTAAATAAGTATACATACAGGTGTCATTGCGAGGGCGATAGCCCGAAGCAATCCCAATGGTTCAGATTGCTTCGCGGAGTTTATACTGAGCAAAATGAATGTGCTCGCAATGACCACGTTCTTTTTACGTTTACTATAGTTATTTACTACCGTATTGACAAAAGGTTGTCTTCTTAAATTTGTGCTTTTATATAAGGCGGAAGAAAATTATGACAAGTATTTCATCTGTTAGAAAATCATTCCTGTTGTTGGGTTTATGTCTCATGATCTGCTTGCCCGGAATTTCCCAGGCAATGGATATTAAAGACATTACCTCTACCGATTTGAAAAGACTCATTCAATCAAATAAGGATAAAATAGTGGCAGTAACATTCTGGGCGACGTGGTGCAAGGTTTGTCAGGAACATATCCCGGAACTGAGCGCGCTGTATGAGGAGTACAGCGAAAAGAATGTAGAATTCATAGGGATATCACTGGATGACAAGATGAAGGTGGTAAAAGATTTTGTTGAAAGAAACGAGATTGCTTTTCCTATGTTCAAAGCTAAAGACAAAGAGGAGATGAGTTATGTTTATGACATTAAAAAAATCCCTCTTATCTGCTACTATAAAAATGGAGAGCTTCAGCATAGAGAAGAAGGCTATACCGATCCGGAGCATATAGAGGAAGACTTGCGCAGTTGTCTGGAAGGTTCGCAACCACCGTCGAAAAATACAAATTCAAAAACCAAATAGATCATACCGCAGCACAGCCGCAACCCAATCCCCCTCCAAAGATGGAAAGGGATAAAGGGGGGTGTAAAAAACTTCCCAAAAAAGAAAGATTTTATAAAATTAGTAACAATTTAGTTTTTTGAAAAAGTAGGGGCGAAGCATTTGCCACTTGGGTATGAACACACCTATGCTAATTATAGCAAATGCTTCGTCCCTACACTGCTATCATTAGAATTTTTCAAAGAACTAAATTGTTACTAATTTTATCATATCATACCGTCATAATATCTTGGAAGATCCGTTTTTTACAACCTCAGCGAAGATATCTTTGTCAAGAACTGGAACACCCGATAATATCTGGGCTTGTCAGGTTGTCCAAGAATTATTATTCCAAACATGTTTTCAGAATCTCCTGTATTAAAAACTTTCCTCTGATTCGTTTGGGCCAGTGCTAAACGAAAGGATACTTATGGAAGTAAAAAAGAAGTTTTTACAAACGAGTAGCTTCAATGGTATAATAAATAAAAAATGCAAAAAAAGTTGTCATTGCGAGCACATTCGCTTTGCTTAGTGTAAACTCCGCGAAGCAATCCATGCCGTAGAGATTGCTTCGGGCTATCGCCCTCGCAAGGACAGGTGCATGTATACTTGTTTACGGCGCTAACAATAAATTCAACTTCACAATACACACTCTTGGGTCCCCTCCTGGGAAGGAACTCAGGGGGGGATTGCTTCACCCTAAACATATAACCGAAATACCTGGTAGGCGATGCTTACCCTATAAGACTGAATTTCGAGATATTCATAACTCAGTTCTCGTGGTGTAAAATACAGGGCAAAAAGATAATGTATGATTTGACAAAATTTACCTTACAAGACATGACCCACTGTG
>CAZBCT010000199.1:0-3976 GCA_964490485.1 uncultured Candidatus Brocadia sp.
CTAACACCCACCAAAAGAACCCATAACAAGGTCTGTTTAAATCATTGCTTTCCCTTTTGATAATAGGTAAAATCACGATAAATAATTTAGATATTATGCGAAAGGAGTGGAATATGCACAAAACGGTTTTTAAAGAAATTAAGATCAAGCTTCCGTCTGGTCTGGCAGATACTATTTCAGACCGGGAAATCATTGAACTGTTGATGGATAAGGCACTAACTACAGCGGAGTATTATCATAGTAAGTGCAAGCAATTCGAAGAAAAATATGGCATGGCCTTTAATGCTTTTAAGAAAAAGGTTGAAACAGCCCATGATGAGATATTTTCGGAATGGGATGATATGCTTGTATGGGAAGGGTTTGAAATCGCATATGCTGAATGGAAAAATAAGATTGAGGATTTAAAAAATTGCAAGGAATCATAACAGCATTAAAAGAATCAAGCCTGTTTTGTTCCATCGATGTTATTGAGCTCATTGACGAAGATACGATCAAGTTGTTGAAATTAAAAGCAAGAGTTACGGATGGCACGCTTTTATATATTACTGAACTACATTCACCAAGTTATCAGAAATATGCTTATCATTGGCAGAAAGAAGGCGGCGAAGTAATAATCCGTTGGGATAACAAACCTCATTGGAAAACGATTAAGACGTTTCCACATCACAAACACGAATGCGATAAAATCTTGCCGTCCCATAGAGTTACAGTTGTTGATGTAATACATGAAATTAAAAACAAAATAGGCGAATCAAATAATGGTGGATCCGCTTTCGCTTGATCCACCCTACGCACACTAAAAACCACCTTCCCTATAATGGGATTTTCTTCTATTTCTTTGAGATTAATATATTCAAACCCATGCTTCTTGGTAAAATGAGGACTGGCACTAATAAGCTAAAGTGTCTTGATCTTCTCTTCATAATGAAGATGCTTTACGTAATATAAATCATCCTTTCGAACTGCATAGATACTGTTTTCATGGATATTTTCCAAATCACAATCAGTCCTGTCGATAACAACAATATCATCTTCCTCTCAAAGTAATAAAACCTGCTGCTTTACAGGGAAAGGGCTAGTGTCTTTAAAGCTTTCGATCTCGCTGTTTTTTAGATGGGTTTGAATTTTACAATTTGACTACAATCGAATAATGGTGAGAGGTATCAATGGTTGGCTAACCTTGATTTTATTGGTGGAGCTGAGGGGATTCGAACCCCTGACCTTTTGAATGCCATTCAAACGCGCTCCCAACTGCGCCACAGCCCCACCTGTTTAGTTTTCAGTTATTAATTGTCGGTTAGCTTACGTTGAATCTTGTGATTAGTAAAAATAACATGATACACAAGTATTGTCAAGGCTTTTCAGTTTGAATTTCGATTGATTCAGGATGAAATTCTGATAGAATTCAAATTCTTCTGAAGATCTTCAGAAGAATTTGTAATGTAACCATTTTTTAGGGAATATGAATGGCAAAGAGGGAATATAATTTTACCGACATTGAAGGTAAATGGCAGGGGTTTTGGGAAGGGTGCGGACTGTTTCGCACCGATGAAGCCAGCAGGAAAGAGAAATTCTATTGTCTCGTCATGTTTCCGTATCCATCAGGCACCCTCCATGTCGGTCACGGCAGAAACTATATTATTGGTGATGTCGTTGCGCGTTACAAGATGATGAAGGGTTACAATGTGCTTTCGGCTATAGGATGGGATGCCTTTGGCCTTCCCGCGGAGAATGCCGCCATTAAAGGTGGCACCCATCCTGCCATCTGGACAAAAAACAATATTAAGGCCATGAAGCGGCAACTTCACCGGTGGGGGGTTGGATACGATTGGGAACGGGAGATCACTTCCTGTAATCCCGATTACTATAAGTGGACTCAATGGATATTCCTGAAACTCTACGAAAATAACCTGGCTTACAAAAAGAAGGCCGCTGTGAATTGGTGTCCATCCTGTGCTACCGTATTGGCCAACGAACAAGTTGTTGACGGGTGTTGTGAACGCTGTGATAGCCCGGTACGGCAACGAGACCTTGAGCAATGGTTCTTCCGTATCAGCCAATATGCCCAACAACTGCTGGATGACCTTTCTCTGTTAGAAGGTTGGCCTGAGCGGGTCAAGACGATGCAGGCAAACTGGATCGGCCGCAGTGAAGGGATTCGGATCGATTTCAAATTAGATGGTTCAGGTAAAACGCTACCTTGTTTTACTACACGCCCCGATACGCTCTACGGGGTAACCTTTGTTTCTTTAGCCCCGGAACACACCATAGTTCAGGAATTGATTTCGGGTACGCCACAGGAAAAAGCAGTGACGGATTTTGCGGAGAGGGCGCGCAACCAGGGGGTGATGGAACGCACTGCTGAAGGGACAGAGAAAGAGGGGGTGTTTACCGGCAGGTACGTGGTTAATCCTGTCAATAATGACAAGATTCCGGTTTGGGTAGCCAACTATGTGCTTATGGAATATGGCACGGGGGCCGTTATGGGTGTGCCCGCCCACGACCAGCGGGATTTCCTCTTTGCAAAGAAATATAATCTCCCCATCAAGATTGTTATTCAGCCGGAAGGCAACGAACTAAACGCCGACACGATGCAAGAGGCATGCGTCGATGATGGCATACAGGTAAATTCAGGGAATTTCGATGGTTTATCAAACACCGAGGCAATAAATAAAATTGCCATACACCTCGAATTTAAAGGGGTTGGCACAAAGATCGTAACCTACCGGCTGAGGGATTGGCTTATTTCCCGTCAGCGTTATTGGGGTGCGCCTATACCCATCATCTATTGTGAAAAATGCGGTACGGTGCCGGCACCTGAATCACAACTCCCTGTAATACTGCCCGAAGCGGTGGAATTTAAACCACATGGCATGAGTCCTCTGGCAGAGGTGGATTCCTTCATCAACACGATTTGCCCAAAATGTTCGGGAACGGCACGGCGGGAGATCGACACCATGGACACCTTTGTTGATTCGAGCTGGTATTTCCTGCGCTATCTTTCACCAAAGGATGATCATCATCCGTTTGTCACAAAGAAAGTCAACACGTGGTTACCGGTGGATCAGTATATTGGCGGGGTAGAACATGCGATCCTGCATCTCCTTTACTCACGGTTTATTACCAAGGTGCTTTGTGACCTCGGTCTTGTTAATTTTAAAGAACCCTTCCGGCATCTTTTTACCCAGGGGATGATTATCAAAGAAGGGGCCAAGATGTCCAAGTCCAGGGGTAACGTGGTAAGCCCTGACATCCTCATTGATAAGTACGGGGCCGATACCCAGCGTCTCTATATCCTTTTCATCGGCCCACCTCAGAAAGATGCCGAGTGGAATGATCGCGGCGTGCTGGGCGCTTCCAGATTTCTGAGCCGTCTGTGGCAGAAGATTACGGATAACGAAGACGTCTATGCCAGGATACAACGGGTGGATATTGTTATGAACAAACTCTCTCCTGCGGCAAAGACCCTTTACCGGCAGATGAACCAGACGGTTAAGAAGGTTACCGAAGACATGGAGACTTCGTGGCATTTCAATACAGCGATTGCTTCTGTGATGGAATTGCTCAACCATGTGGATGCATTTCACGTTGTCATACCCACCAATGCTGCGGAAGAGCTTGATTTTCATGTCTTCCGCCATACCATGGAAACCATCCTCTTATTAATGGCTCCTTTCACGCCGCATATCTGCGAGGAGCTGTGGGAGATTATGGGACACAAGCCAGGCATCTTTCAGCAACCATGGCCGGCGTATGACAAGGATGCGATTCTGGAGGAGGTCATAGAGATAGTTGTTCAGATCAACAGCAAGGTCAAAAGTCGGTTATCAGTGCCGGTCGATGTAAGCGAGGAGGAGTTGAAAAGACGCGTGTTGAGCGATGAACGCATTGCCGGGTTTTTACAAGGCAAGCAAGTGATGAATACCATCATAGTGCCCGGGAAATTGGTGAATATTGTGGTAAAATGAATCGATTT
>CAZBCT010000200.1:0-3973 GCA_964490485.1 uncultured Candidatus Brocadia sp.
TTCTCGCTATTCTCGCTATTCTCGCTATTCTCGCTATTCTCGCTATTCTCGCTATCATTATCAATACAATTGAATAAACGATAAGGGCAAACCCGGAGCGATCCGGGGACGCAAAGTAACAGGGTCTTTTGTAGGGGTGTATTGCAATACGCCCCTACCTCTGATAAAAAGACAGCCTTACTGCCGAAGATGTTCGTAATGAATATTTTTGCAGTAAGGCTTTTTTTGTTTTTGGGATGTCTGCGCAAAAAATACGCAAGTACTTATCGCCTGTTGGGGGCTGGTCAGTAAGGTTAGGTGTCATTGATAGCAGGCGGAGAGGAATAAGTCGGGCGCAAAATACATCGCAAAGCTTGAATTCCAATAAATTAGGCCTGACAAGATTGTGTCTTAAATATTTTCGCTGAATAGTTACTTTTCTTTTTAGATAAGGAGGGAATATGATGTATTTTAAAAGATGTTTTGCACTGATTTTTGTTCAGGCACTTGTATTTGGCTTGGGGTATGGTGTTACATCTGCTGAGAAAAAGGATGAGAAAAAGGATGAGCAAAAGGATGAGAAGCCTAAACTCGTTATGGTAGAAGGCACATCAAGCATACCTCTTCGGGTAATAACGCGTCCTGGAGCTATCATTTACAAAGAAGATAATGAAAATGAAAATGAACGGGTAGAAGAACCCTCTACCTTTAAGCCGTACTATGTTTATACTCGTCCGAAGATTGATCTTTCTTCAACAGAACAAAAAGGGTGGTATCAGATTGGAGAAGATAACAGGGGGGAACCCAAAAGGATGGATTCAGGCAAAACATATTATGGAGTGGAAACATTTAATGTGCGCGGCATTCAGACATCCTGGTGACAGAAAAAGAGTGCTTCTCTTTGAGGATTGGAAACCCTTAGAACAATTGACAAAACTCCCCGACGACAAGCGTATTAAAGCTGTAGAAGAGTACTACACAAAATTTGAAAAAAACCCTCATGAGAAAGGCCTTCCCATAGTTGCACTGGAACCGGAGCGTGCCATAGACATAAAGAAACAATTTTATCTCATTCCTGTTTTGGAATGTAATGAGCTTCCATTTGGTCAAGAGGAGAGTAAACAATTAAAAATAGCTTGTGCTACAAAAACAGGAAAAGGTGAAGGAGGCACACGTAATAATCCAGCGCAACCCAATAATCCTGAGTCTCTGGCAGAAATTTTAAAAGAGCTCGAAATAGATATTGTGTATGTTATTGATATGACGAAAAGTATGCAGCCTTATATCGATCTTACTTGCGAGGCATTGAAATCTGTATCCAGAGCAATAACACAAAATCCAGAGATAGAAAAGAGCATCCGTTTTGGTTTATGGGGGTATCAAGACTCCTCGAAGATTAAGGGTCTGCAGTTTGAAACCAAAAACTTCACTGAGGAACTCCTTGATGTGGGTGCCTTTGAAAATGAATTGGCAAAGGTAAAAGTTTGCGAAGCGGGCAGTGCTGATTATGCAGAAGAAGTATTTGCCGGAATAGATAAGGCTATGACAGATACACAATGGACGGAAGGAGCAATGCGCATAATTATATTAGTGGGTGACGCACCCGGACACGAGGTTGGTCATGAACAGAATACCTGTGGTCAAGGCGAAGACACCTTGCGTATTCTTGCCGATCAGAACAAATTCACTATCTTTGCATTGCATATTAAGGACAAGGCTGCGAAAGAATCCTGGGGTCTTGCGGAAAGACAATTTCGTACTCTATCAAGAAACAGGGGACTTGAAGGCAGCTCTTCCTATTTCAGTGTAGACTCAGAGGATCGTGACGGTTTTACCACAATTTCCCGTGATATCAGTACACAACTCGTAAATGAAATAGAAGAGGCAAAAAAAGGAAAAGATTATGTCCAGACAGCCAAATCATCCAAACATGCTCAAGGCAATGTAAAGGCTGCTGTGAGTAATGCAGTTGAGATGGGAGTGACTGATTGGGTCAGTACGAAGGATAAAACATCAGCACCATATGGCTTCGTCGCATTTGCTGCAGATAGAGACCTCATAGAACCAGAGAAACGATCCCTTGAAGTACGTTTGTTTGTGAATAAGCTCCAACTTAACCAACTGGAAAAGACTCTCAGAGAGATTATTGTGGCTGGACAAAAAACCAAAACGTCTTCAAAGAAGTTTTTTGAGGCGCTTCAAGCTGTTTCTACTACAATGGCAACTGATCCGGAAAAGTTGAAAAATGCTTCAAAACTTGCCGAGTCGGGGCTTATTCCGGAGTTTTTGATGAATTTACCCTATAAAAGCATGATTATGACATTAAACAATGACATATGGGCCGGAATGCCCAGCGACCGGCAGGATGAGTTTATTGCCAAGTTGCAGTCAAAGATAGTATCCTATCGAGCTATTCACGACAACCCTGCCGAGTGGGTACAACTGTCACAAGGTGATCAGGCTGATGAACATGTTCATCCACTTATTTTGGAATTATTACCCTGACAATGAGATATATCCCATTTCATGGCTTTAACCAAACGATAGTAAAACATTTTTTTACTTCTCAATTTTTTTTGAAGTTTTTACTGGAAGGTTAAATTAATGACCAGAAATATTGAACAATCCAGAAAGAACAGGAATAACGTTTTCTTTCTAAAAAATGTTGTAAAAAAGCGGGAAAAAGGCGGTAATCTGTTTGAGCTTATGATTCATTCTTTTGAAATCAGTGCGGGACAGTTTGTGGCCATAGTCGGTGAAAGCGGATGCGGTAAGAGCACCCTGCTGGATATGCTTGCCCTGGCCTTGAGACCAACCAGCGCAGAAGCATTTTCGATCAGAAACCATAAAGAAGACGCAGAACATCAGGTTATGAACGCAACGGAAAAAATGATTGCAGATATTCGCAAGACTTATATCGGCTATGTGTTGCAAACCGGAGGATTACTTCCATTCCTGAATGTCAGAAAAAATATTCAGTTGCCGTGTCTGTTAAATGGTGTACGTGACCCTCATGACCAGATCCGGTACCTAAGCGAGAGATTACGCATAACAGAGCAACTCCCCAAGAAACCTCAATATCTCTCTGGCGGCCAGCGCCAGAGAGTTGCCATTGCAAGGGCGCTTGCTCATAAACCGCCAATTGTACTTGCGGACGAGCCGACTGCGGCAGTAGATAAGCTCACGGCCCGCGAAATAATCAATGAATTTAAGATGTTGACCAAGGAACTAGGAGTTACACTTCTCATGGTAACGCACGATGTCGGTCTGGTGCGGGATGTCGTTGACCGTATGTTTACCTTCCGGGTAAATAAAGAAAGCCCTCAGTATACCAGTTCCACATGTTCAGAAATAGAACCGGGACAATTTAAGGAGGCACAGGCGAGATAATGGATAAGAGTCAGGGCAGCAGGAAATCGAAAGGTGTTGTTTTCAACCTTGCCAAGTCAGACCTCCTGCACGAATGGATCCTGACTTTGTGCCTCATGCTGGCAATTACGGCGGTTCTTTCGCCTTTATTACTCATGTTTGGCCTCAAGTTTGGTATTATTGAATATGGGAGGACTTACTTAACAGAAGACCCCGGATACCGTGAAATCAGGCCATTTACCAGTAAATCTTTTAAAAAAGAATGGTTTGATGAAATCAAGAGCCGACCGGATGTAGAGTTTGTCATGCCGTCTACCCGGCAAATAGCTGCCACGGTTGTTGCCAGCATCGAGGGCAAAAACACAAGAGAGGATCTGGATATTATTCCTTCAGGTGCCGGAGATCCTCTGGTTCTAGAGAATGGCGCCCCGGTGCCTGGAGATGGGGAATGTGTTTTAACACACCTTGCAGCGCAAGACCTGAAGGCTGTGGTTGGTGACGTAATTACGGTTAAAGCCAGCCGTATCAAAGGTAGCAGGTTTGAATACGGTTCCGTGGAATTAAAGGTGGTAGTGCTTACTTGCGTAAATTCGCGATAGTATTTCTCAATTGTGATCCCCTTACC
>CAZBCT010000201.1:0-3857 GCA_964490485.1 uncultured Candidatus Brocadia sp.
TACACACCCCTTTATCCCCTCTTTTTAGAGGGGAATCAAAAAGTTTGAAATTCCTTAACATTTAATTAGGTTGCGTTTTAAAAGGCAAAGACCAACGCCTTTTTTACCCACCCCTAAATCCCCTCCCAAGAGGGGACTTCTCAAATTCCCCTCTTGAGAGGGGCAAGGGGTGTGTAAGGCAATAACAAAAAGTTTAAAATTCCTGTACATCTGGTGTAGAGGCGAAGCATTTGCTATCGCTGGCACAAATGCTTACATACCAAAACATGCAAATGCTTCGCCCCTACTTCTTTTTATGTAATATTTTGAACACACCCCTAAATCCCCTCTTTTTAGAGGGGACTTGGTTGCAGATGGTTTTATTGGATGAGCTCTTCCTGTTTAAAATTACTCAATTGTAATTGCCTTGCAGCCATCCAATCTTTGAAAGCCTGACCGTTAGGGAAGATAATATCCCCTAATTGCAGGGATGTGTTAAATTCACCTTGAATTTTAAGAACAGATCGCATTGATTCAATGTTACCCTCAATTTGCTCTTTCGTCAATTCCAGCGATTCATCAAAATTGGTTTGTGCCCAATGGTCTTTGCCATTAACGTTGAAAGTGAAATTGAGATATACCTGTTTGAATGTTGCCCCATGCTTTTTGAAAAGTTCTAATTCTTCATAGGTATTCTTGTTATTGCTGGTCTTGAACATGCCTGTCTTTTCATAGGTAAGCTGTTTGTTATTATCAATCTTTAAGCCTTCGGGTCTTGTACGGTCAATACGTATTTCCAACCGTTCACTCCACACGCCCTTTTTCTCTGCAATGGCCAACACAAAACGGGTGTCTTTCGGAATCACAAAGTCACTGGCATACGTCGCCCCGCTTTCTTTGGGGTCAGAACCATCGGTAGTGTACAGTATTTTTGCATCATCAGCAGATGCCTCCAACTGCACTTTCTTTTCGTCACCTGCATCATATACTTTGTAGCGAAGGCTTAACCTGTTTACCCATTTGTATGGTTGGCCTGTTTCATGGATTCCTTTGCTATCTACGCAGAGGAAATACATCACCATTGCATCTGTTTTCCAGTTGTTGAAATCGGTAATCTTATCAGAAGCGGTGGTTGGCGGTTGGTCGTATTCATAGTGAACGACATCACCAAATTGAGGAAGGATTTTGAGTATCGCTTCACTCCTGTTTTTATCAGGCCAGGTGGCTTGTACGGTAACAGAGGTATCTTCCTTCGGCGGATTTTTTTGAATGTAGTTGCCGGTCTGAAACCAAATGCCTGTGCGAAGGCAATGATCAATGAGTTCTTCCAGCGCCTTTGGATGGTGCCATGGCCATGCGGGATTGGTCGCAGCACGATTTTTCAAATCTTCCCGCCTCATTTCAGGTAATGTGAAGAGCCGCTCTAAACATTTATTACGGAAATCGTCAGATTTAGGATCATCAGACGTGAATTTCTGTTTCTGGGTAAGGAGTTTGCGTATTTGCTCTTCACCATTGTAATTGTTGCCTTTCCATTCCATCATAAAATCTGCGTCTACCATACGGTTGACTCCTTTAAACTGGAATGGGTAGTAGAGCTTAACAAAGGTCTCCCTTGCCGCTTGCAGGAATGCCAGGTTGATTTTCACTTCTCTGTCAACTGCCATTTCAAATTGCGGATTATTTTCAGCAACCCGTTCACTTCTCATATTTGCAATGATTCGCTGAATGGCCTTGTATTCTTTCGCCTTGCGAAGCAAATTATCCATGGTGTTGCGTTCACCGGTAAGAAACATTGCCCTATTTTTGTATTGGGTATCTTCGTAGAGTTTCAGCAAATCAGGATTAAGACCACCGCCTGAAATATTGGGTTCAAAAAGCACTAATAAAATTTTCTCCTCTTCCAGCTTAATCTGATCAACTGCCAGGGACACTAGTACTTTTTGGTAACAGTCTGCAACTACTGGTCTAAATTTATCTTCTAAATATTTTCTTATTTCTAATCTTGCACTTTCTTCGTCATAGCCATCTACCAGGCTATTTAATTCAGCAATCAGGTTGCGTACATTTTGAAAATGCAAACGGCCATCTTTATCTGAGTGAACATACCAGGCCTGACCCAGGAAATCTTCAAAGGCCTTACGGTAGTTGGTGATGTCTTTGTCCGGTTCAACCAGGTATCCCACCAAATCGTTCTGGTTAAGGCCTAATAATGCGTTTGGTACATCAGCCAATGAGGCAACCAACAACAGCTTTGCAACCTGAGAAATGAATTCAATTTTGTATTGGGTATCTATTACTTCAGCGGTAGCACGGCCTTCATTTGCTATGTCTTTACTAATGGCGTTACCCAAAGAAGGTTTGATTTGAGTGATAGTTGTATTCATCGCGGTGTCATTCAAATCGATATCGAATGCATTGATGAGATATTTTTTGTCACACAAACCAGTTTTCCACATGGATGTGATAACCTTACGCATCAGACGAATGAGGTCGCGGGTTTGCTGGAAGTTTTGATTTTCTCTGAAACGTTCGTAGAGTTCTCTGATAGAAGGATGAAAAGGATACGATTCCTTTATGCCGGTGAATATTTTGTCAGGGTTGTAATTGGTAAAACCTAAGTTTTTTGCCTCTTCAACCTTCTCCTTGTATGCCTTAGCAATGTTATTTATTTCGTCTTTTCCGGGAAGAGCAGCAAAAAGTTTCGTTTTGAGAATATCATAGATTTCATCTGATGAACTGCTCACCGGTTGAACTATCAATGCAAAGCGATTTACTTCACCTTCCAGATTAGAAAAGGTTGACTGAAGCAAACGGGTGCCGCTTTGATAGGTAGCTTTCAAGTCAGAAATTACTACCAGAACATTATCTAATTCAGACCTGTTTAAGGCATTGAAAAGGTTTGCTAATGCGGTTGTGGTTACAATGGATAGATCACCTGCACCGACGGTTATGGTCTTTGCATTTTCTAAATACGGCGGCAGCTCATCTAACAGAATCAGTTTAGGAGAACCCTTCAACATATTTATCCATTCACTTGGCCCGGGAGCTTTTAATCCACCTTCCCATAGCGATTTGAATTCTGATTCCCTGCCTAACTGTTTCGCAATTGAGCCCCAGATGCCGTTTGGAATATTGCTTTCACGGCCTGAGAATGAAAGTACTTTTACTTCTCCTAGCCCTTCATCGTGATAATCGTTTCCCATGATTTTTTTGCGGTGCTCAGGATGTTTTGCCACTAAACCCAAAGAAATCATGTTGTGGGTTTTACCGCCGCCCATGCTTTGTGTTAGCTCTATAAGTTTTTGATGGCTCTTACCTTTGAATCTTTCAAATGCTGTTTTTAACAATACTGCCATTCCCTGCGTTTTGTAATTGGTCTCAAAAAACAGGGTTGGGTCAATACGACCTTCTGCCAGGTCGATGATATCCAGAACATCTGTGTCTTTTTCGATTTTTCGTGGTGTACAAAGTAAATTTAAATGTTTCATAAAAACAATCTCAGGGAAATATGAATTTTTCCATTATATTTTATACACAATTTAATGTTCCGTCATCTATTAACCACGATAACTATGAATATACAGTGCATCAGATTTGTACCATAGACAGGAAAAACCCTTTTTCAAGGGTAGTTGGCAGGTTATGATAGCAGTTTGCAGGAAGAAATCAATACAAAATCTACTAGAGACACATAAGTTGCATAAAAATTGATATAGAAGCCAGCTAACTGGCAATACGTAAGGGAAGCAAGGTTATTGTGGTTGAAAGAGCCTGAAAAATTGTGATCTTTTCTAAATATCGTAGAATATAACTTTTTATTGTCTGGCAGTTGCCTGGATATTAAACAGATTCAATACTTCCTGTTCGCTGAGAGT
>CAZBCT010000202.1:0-3653 GCA_964490485.1 uncultured Candidatus Brocadia sp.
TGATTTTGTTCGCTCATAGCAAGTATGAGCGAATATACGCTGAATAGTTACAAAATTACTTTGATAAAATTTATATAAGGTTGCGAAATTAAAATCAATAGACCAATTCCTTACTCTATCCTGAAGGTCTCTTGGCTTCGCATCATTTTTTGAATGATTCCAATTGCATAGTTGTCTCTGAAGAACCTACATTGTCACTCGTGTCTTTAATGATTTCTTTGATGAGGCCAACTCCAGGAGCGTACCAATCGTAAATTTCGCTCCTAATATTGGCAACTCCAATCGGATCCCCGAAATCCTTCTTGATAGCGCCAATCCCTTTTATCTTGACGCATCCTTTAAACGTCCCGGCAGAAACTGTTACGACCTCATCAATACTTTCAATAGTCAACTTGATGCCAGCATCCCATGTAGTACCTACTTTAATTGGATACTTTATTTTGTAAGCGGGAAATGGAGCAATTACCGGCTCCACCGCCCCTGATGGTTGTAATGCAAATGTGTAGATACCATTGCTATCTTCAATAATAAAACAAAAAAGAATTCTCCCTTCAATATCCATTTTTTGTGGTGTTACCGTTTTGCCTTTTAATTCTCGCTGGGCAAAGTTTGTTATCACAACTTTTTTAGTTTCAGATTTTTCAGCTACATAAGTACCCTCGGACCTGAAAGAAGTATGATATTCCCATGTTATTCCTTCCTTTAGAGGATAGTAGGACTCGCCGCCCTTACTACAACCAAGCAAAACGACCAGCACTAAGAAGTGTATACATAGAATATTAATCGCAAATCGCATTTTCATTGCAGTCTCCTTTTTTTGTTTTTCAAATTTTGTTTGATAATATTTTACCTCATACCTTTTGATGGCTATTGAGTTTACTCACCAACAATTTCTTAACATTTTATTCTACAAGGTTTTTAACAAAATTTCTTTAGGAAGTACGAAATTACAAATTCGCTGTAAAAGCAAGCAGTTAAGCCCATATTTGGTGAGTTAACTCAATAGCCATTTACCTTTTTGACGACGCACACACAGACTAAGAGTATTTTACTTCTTTCTTAGCCGAGACGAAGATAACCAAACCGACGATAGTGATGATTAGACCTGTAGATATCGTCTTTTTTGCGCCTTCCCTGCAGACCGCACGTTCCATATTTATGAAACTTAAATTCATTCGATCATTGCTTTCTTGCAAATATTTCCCACCGGGTGCGTCCTTTTCCCATATTTCAGCTCCATAGTAGTATACTTTACCGCCTTTACCAACATGTTTTGGAGGGGATGATGTTTTTGTAACAGAAGACTTTTTCGGCTTGTACTCTAATGGCAAGTTACTCAAATATCTTACCCCACCACCTATGAGAACAAAAAGCCCAAACGCCATGATACATATCGCCAATTTTTTAAAATTCATATAATTTCCCTTTCGATACAGATTAGGCTATCGCCACGCAATGACTTATAGTTGCGTATATTAAGGGTGAAGTATCCACTTGACAAATACCGATCATTTTATGGACGAAGCAATCGCAAAATCCGTGTTAAGGGCATAGCGGCAGCATACCTGTTGGACATTACGATTGCTGTTTAAATATTTGATAACGATTATTGTTTCTGTTCTTTTACAACAACCGTACCCGCGATTTTGTCGTGCCATGCCTGGCCATCCTTGTCCCAAATAGCCCAAAAATAACCAAGACCAAATACTAATCCACTAACAAATTTGCCAATGGTTTCGCGTAGGAGCATTCGCCAAAAACCAGGACTGTTACCGGTAAGTTTCTCCACTACTTTAACGCCAAGTAATTTCTTACCCAATGTCATTCCCTTGCTTAATAGCCGAGACAAGAAGTACACGTATCCCACCGTAACAATAACGAACGCCATGCCATTCCCAATGATTGCCCCCAAAATTGCAGCAAAAATCAAGTATAGGATTATTACAATAATCGGATCTATGGCGCTTGCGAACCCTCTTATAAGAAGTCCAGACTTTTTTCCAACTGTTTTGTTTGGCATAAACGCTTCGCACCAATTACAGAATAGCTTATCAGCCACAACCTCTTTGCTACAACTTGAACAATGCATAATTGCCTCCCTTTCGCCTAAATTTTAATATATAAAATTTGTTAATTTCTCATGATGAGCAAAATATTATCTCCATCATTTCCTTAATTCTTCTGAGTCTTTATGTCTGTAAATGAAACAGAATGATGGGATTCTGTTTTATCTTTTAAATCATAGAGTACATAATCAAAAGAAACAGCAAAACTTGACCCTATTTGTTTGATATTCTCAATTTCTCTTGGCCCAAAGTAAAGCGTGACAGAGCTTACTGATTTTGCATTTAAACCTACCCCATCTTCTTCCCATCCAAACGCACCACGCATGTATTGACTTCCACCATTGTAACCTTCATATTTAAAAATGTTACCCCTTTCATCTGTCAAACTCGGGTTACCAGCTGATGCAGCTAATTTAAGTTCCTTATCTGACTGATTTAAAAAGTCCATGATTACAGCAATCCTATCTTTTGATGAAACTACCACATTTTTCATGGTTACTATTAAATCTCCAACCTTCTTGGATTTTGGACTGCTTGCAGATGGAATATTGCCTGTGGCAGTAACCTGCTGACCGGATGATTGAGGAGATTCTACACCCCTTGCAAGGAGTTCTTCTATTGCCTTTGTCTTTGCAATATTTCCCGTAGACGCGCTGACTACCTTTGCCGTGGTAGTGTCCAGTACCTTAACGGAAATTCTTATACTATCTCCAAAAGGCGTTATTGTCCCCGTTATAAGGGCATCTACGCCCACAATCTGTCCCAATTTTCTCGCAGTCTGAGGGTCTATTATGCCTGTAGAAGAAAGTTTGTGCTCTACAAGTATGCTTTTTAAATGGGTTCTGTCCACTACCTCAAAGCCTTTACTTGTGCCGGCAAGAGCGACAGAAAATTCCTCGGCAAGAAATCTTCCAAGCTCGGTTACATTCCCTTGAAGGTCGGTGAAATCAACAACGGCTATCGTCTTTTTGCCTGCTTTAGCGATCTTCTCAGCCATAGCAGTAGAAAGGCTATTTATCTCCTGTTCATAAGCCATGATATGTTTAGAATAAAATAGGGAAACGGCCGTTGATACAACACAAATATAAAGGAATCTCTTTAAAAATTTATTTCTCATGAACAGTTACCTCCTTATGAAAAGTTTCTAATATTTTTGGGGAAATTACTTTAAGAATCCTTTCCATCGCCATCCCCTCTGCGGTTTCTTTGGAGAATCCAGCGCCTGTTTCTGTTATCTTGAAACTGTCTTCACTCGTCCCCGTTTCTGAGGAAACGATATGGATTTCAATAGAAACTTTTGCTGTTGTCATATTTTGCAATTCAGGATTTTCAGTAAAATTGACCTCCTTTTTGCCAAAGATTCCATGATTGCAATATTTCACTAATTCCAATTTTCTTACATAATCTGCATCTCCACCAAAAATTTTGTCAAATATTCCATCTGAAACAAATGCACTGGTAAAAAGGGACGAGGTTACATTAAGCCTCTCGTTCTTAAGTGATAAGGCAATTTTCCGGGTTACATCCTGACTTAGTATTACCCTGTAAAAACTTCTTTTTTTTGTAAGTTTTTTAAGCAACGTTTTT
>CAZBCT010000203.1:0-3649 GCA_964490485.1 uncultured Candidatus Brocadia sp.
TATCTGTCCATATACTTCGTGCGGTACCCAGTGGGTGATAATTTCTACTGCCTTTACCTCTTTCGTCATCAGGTTGGCAACTACACCCATGGTGCCACAACTAATTAATGCCGATGCCAAAGTCACTTTTAAAAATTTATGCATGATACTTTAAATTCTCCTCCTTTCTCATTAGCCATACGCCACAATCGTCACTCGATTGCGTTACATAATACATTAATCTTACCCCTTCCTTTTTCAAACCACCCCCTTTCAGAATACCATTTCATAGATAATTTCGCTTCTGATATTGCCTTTTCTTCGCGGATTTTGTAATCCTATTTTTAGTCATTTCATTATACTTAAAGTCATTTTTAAGTCAATATAAAAAGTTAATTATTTTTACTTAATAATTTAAGAATATAAAAAGGCTTATTCATAAGAATTATCCCTTCGTCCCAGAAATCAACTGCCCCGCAAATTCACCCACAGACCCTATCAATTTCTCCTCTGGTTCTTTCTCATGCCTTTCAATTTCCCGCATAATAGCGCTTCCAACGATCACTCCATCAGCAACCGTACCGATCATCCTTGCATGCTCTGATGTCGACACACCAAAACCAACAGCAACCGGTATCTGGGTCATCTGTTTCAGTCTCCTGATATTTTGAATAACATCATCCGGCAATTTGTCTCTTATTCCCGTTATGCCTACCACAGAAATATAATACAAAAAGCCCTGAGCCTTTTGTGCAATCATGGTCACCCGGTGTTCTGTTGTCGTCGGTGCAATAAAACATACAATCTTAAAATCATGCTTCTTTGCCAGTTCAAACAACTCATGGTTTTCTTCCACAGGCAGGTCTGGGATGGTTAGGCCATCTAATCCTGCCCTCATAGCATTTTCGATAAAGACCTGGTATCCTTTTTTAAACACGGTGCTATATGATACCATGGAAACGATGGGAATCTCTGATTTCTTACGGACTTCAGAAACCATATCCAGAATATGCGTCACCTTGATGCCCTTCATCAAAGCCCGGTAATACGAAGCTTGAATAATAGGACCATCTGCAATGGGATCGGAAAAAGGGATGCCAAGTTCAATAATATCGGCACCCCTTTTTTCAAACTCCAGGATTAAATCCTTCGTAGTTTGCAGGTCTGGATCTCCGGCGGTGATAAATGGTATAAAGGCGGGCTTTTTCTTTGCTTTTAATTCTTGAAATTTTTTATCAATCCTGTTCATGGAAATCCATTACCCGAAAGGTGTTCTAAAGCATTTCCGCAGCCACAATTGCCACTCTTAAATCTTATATCCCAGTTTTTTAGCAACCTCAAATGAATCTTTATCGCCACTTCCCGAAAGACATACAACAATTATCTTATCCTTGCTTATTTTCGGCGCAAACTTCATCGTGTAGGCAATAGCATGAGCGGCTTCCAGGGCAGGAATTATTCCTTCCAACCTGGCGCATTCCTGAAAGGCACTGACTGCTTCTTCATCGGTAATCGAAACATATTCTGCCCTTCCCATATCTTTTAAATAACTATGCTCCGGGCCAACACCGGGATAGTCCAATCCGGCGGATATTGAATGAACTGGTAATGTTTGCCCATCTTCATCCTGCAGCACGTAACTCGCACTTCCATGCAAAATACCTATCTCCCCGCTGGTAAGGGTCGACGCATGCTGGCCAATCTCTGCACCCAATCCACCAGCTTCAACCCCAATCATCTTTACCTCTTTGTCTTGAATAAAGGGATGGAACAATCCCATTGAATTACTCCCGCCGCCGACACAGGCAATTAAATAATCGGGCAATCGTTGTTCCTTTTCCAGCATCTGTTTCTTGACCTCTTTACCAATTATTACCTGGAAATCCCGTACCATCATAGGATAAGGATGCGGGCCAACTACCGATCCGATGATATAATGAGTATTCCTTACCGATGCCATCCAGTCCCTGAGCGCTTCATTGGTAGCGTCTTTTAGAGTCCTTGAACCACTGGCCACGGGTATAACTTTCGCTCCCAGGAGCTTCATTCTAAAGACATTCAACGCCTGCCGCCGTATATCTTCCTCCCCCATATACACTTCACACTCAATTCCAAACATTGCAGCAGCGGTGGCAGTTGCAACACCGTGCTGACCGGCCCCAGTCTCGGCAATAACGCGCTTCTTACCCATCCTTCTGGCAAGTAATATCTGCCCGATAGTGTTATTGATCTTGTGTGCGCCGGTGTGGTTCAGATCTTCCCTTTTTAAATAAATCTTTGCGCCTCCCAATTTTTTTGTCAACCTCTCAGCATAATAGAGAGTCGACGGGCGCCCAACATATTCTCTTAAATAATACTCCAATTCGGCGTTAAAAGACGGGTCTCCTTTTGCTTCTAAATAGGCCTTCTCTAGTTGGTCTAAAGCCGGCATTATCGTTTCAGGAACAAACTTCCCGCCGAAACGCCCGAAATGACCCGTTTTGTCAGGCAAGATCGCTCCTTCCGACAAACCCATACATTCCTGTGTTTTAGATTTTGCTATCGTCGTTACCATAATATTATCCCCGCCTTTTATTAAATCCATATCCCCATTCACCTTACTATATAAATTTATAAACACAATGAGGGTAGCAAATTGCTTTTCTGCTACCCTCATCGCTTAAACCTTTTTTATTACTACGTCAAATCCTGGCTTTTTACCAGATTACCGCTTAGTGTCCATGTGGCGCAACACCAGTGTCGGCATTTGCACGGTGAGGAATATCTGTCCTCTTAAACCATTCAACATCTACGTCGCCTGGTTTTCTTATCCAGCCTGGGAGTAAATCCAGGTATTCACCATGCTGCCAGAATCCTTCTGATTTGTGCTCTAAACCAATCTTTTTCTCAATAGCAGCAAATCTTCTTAGCTTAGCAGCCTCAGTTTTAATCTCGACCAGCTTTCTATCCTGTTCGAAGGCACTTCCGTTTCCATATGTCTGGTTATACATTGACATATGAGCGTAAGCCTTATAAACGTTACCGGTAAGATAGCAAATCATTTCAAGACCTAAACGCTCCAGGTTCGAAGTAGCGTAGAACCTTGGGTCTCCACCTGGCAACAAGCTGAAGGTATAGTGACCGTACCAATCAGGCGGCGAACCCTCTGGCATTGGATCAACTACTCCATCCAGGAAACAACCAACGATAACCGCCGCTGCTTCTCTCCACTTCGTGAAGCTCAGATTAACACCGGCATCCATTTCTTTCAGTTTGTCAGCGGCAAACCTTGGAGAATGACAGTCCTGACACTTCTTTATCCATGCGTCCCTCTTTGCCTTGTGTTTTGGCGCTCCACGATCAACCTGGAACATACCCATATCGCTATAGATGGTTCCAAATTGTTGTGGGTTATGATTTCCATCCTGCATATGGCAGTAAGCGCATGTCGGAACCCTGTAGTTTCCTTTCTTTGAAGGCTTGCTCCAGTCCATGGTTGCGGATTCAGCTTCATAGAGACAACCGTGAACAGAAGTGTTGTACATTGCCCACTCATCGTGATCGATACCCATATGACAGTATCTGCAGGCAGTTGGTTTCCTTGCTTCAGCAGGGCTAAACACGTGCCTTGTATGGCAACCATCGCAACGGTTTTCTACAATAGCATGACACTCTGCGCAGCCAGCAACTT
>CAZBCT010000204.1:0-3617 GCA_964490485.1 uncultured Candidatus Brocadia sp.
TTGGAGAAAGTTTAGACGATGTTCAACAAAGTTCACGATGTTATGATACAAACCCCCTATTTACTAACTTCAAATTAATCACCGCGGAAGTGTCGCACAACTAGTGCTTCGCGTTAGTTATTTCCATTACTTTGTTAAAAAACGTATATAAAAAAATATTTCTAAGTCATACGTAGAATTTTGTTCAACTTACTACAAATTAATGCTTTGCGACTTATTTTGTGCTTGATTTATTCCTTTACTCCTGCTATTAGTTGTATTTGTGAACTTCTCTGTCAACCAACAACAGGAGCAAAGGAAGGCCGTTACCATTTCGTACGCTTCATCCGTAGCGACCTCAAACTGAATATCTTTGGCGAGGTGTTTACCGTCCCACCGGAAGCTCAGTATGAGTATGTTGTGGCTACTATCGATGTCAAAGAACAAAAGTTAAAGCTGTTATTGGGCAAAACACAGCTTGAAGAATTTAATTACCCATTACGATGAAACAGTATCTTTTGGTCACGACATCATAATATTTCCTGGGTTTCAGCGCTTTTATTGAACGATGTCGTGGCCATTATTGTGAACGATGTCCTGAACGTAGTCAGCTAATATTTTTGCTACTTCCAAAGTACCACGTGCATTTAAATGTCCGTCATTAGGATATCTCAAAGTAATATGTTCTTCTTGCGAAAGATATATGAATTTGTCGAGTATTTCTACATAGTGAATAGAATTGCTTTCACAAAACTCTTTGATTACTCTTTGAGGTTTTCTCTTATCTTTATAATATTCGGAAATTATAGAAGCAGGTGTCATTGCTAGCATAATCTTTTCGTACTCTTTATTAAATTGAACACGGGTTGGTATGGCGGCAATAATCATTTCTATTCCTTTTTGTTCACAAAAAGATTTTGTTCTTATAAAAGCATCTTTCATAAGTACCAAACTTTCCTCATGAAAATTTCCATAGTACCATTCGTTAATCAAAGGCGGTAAGTCTTCGATCGAGGGTTTATACAGCGTAAATACTATCTGTTTTACGAAAGGAAATTTTGCTAAAAATGGAAATAATCTCCACTTGGCAAATTTGAATAAATATAAATTATGTATTTTCTTAGAGGATTGAACATCGGATTCAGCCCTTGAAAAGTTATCAGATTTTGCATTTCTTTCTAAAAATCTTATATTATTGCTTAAATCATTGCTAACAGTAATTAAAAAAACAATTATATCGGGGTTATAAAAAATGCCATGATTTTCAAAAATATATTCCTCTTCCAAGGTACCTATATTAGGTATTCCAAAATTAACAACTTCATAATTTTTTCCAATATGTGTATTAAGAATTTTTTCCATACATGCATCTAACATATCTTTTTCATCGACACCGAGACCGAAAACGTCTGAATCACCAAATAAAAGAATACGTTTTGCATCAATACTTTCACTTACTTGCTTGTATTTGGATCGAAAACCAGCGGAATTAATATTAATTAGAGTTTCAAAATCATTCATCATTCCTTTGTACTTTTTTGATGCCTCGGGTAAAAACCTATACCCCAATGTTTTATCAGGAACAGTTATACCACGCAGGCTATTTTCTGTATCTTTCCAAAGCAACCGGAGGAAAATTTCTCCTAATATTAAACTTATGATAACTGACATAAAAAGAAGGAGAATATTAATTATAGTCTTTTGGCATTTATTCATAATTTTTATCTTTATTAACCTCTCAACTCAAACAAGTCAAAATAAAGTGTGTGGTCTTTTGAACACTGCTTCAAGGAATTAAATGACACTTTTTACTTTGATCACTACCAAAGTAAGGTGTACCCCATTGTCTAGACAATTATTTAATAAAAATAAGATAGAATTTTAAGATTGTTTTTTGACATGTCTTTTAACTATTTGATGAGCAGGAAAACTCCATTCCGCTCCGCTCCATTCCGTTTTCCTGCTCATCCGTCGTGTGTTTCTCCGTTCCTTCCCATACCTTTTTGCCTCTAAAATACAGTGTTGCTGGCGTTCTGTATTCAAGCGATTGATGTAATCTCTCGTTGTTATAAAAATCAAAATATCTCCTTAAACCTTCCGACGCCTCTCTTACCGTCTTACAGTCTTTTAAATACACCGCCTCGTATTTTACCGACCTCCACAACCGCTCTATAAAAAATGTTGTCAAACACTCGTCCCCTTCCATCCATGCTGATCTTTACCCCAGTTCCCTCTAATTTTCCCGTAAACGCATCGCTCGTAAACTGGGCTCCCTGGTCTGTGTTAAATATCTCAGGTCTTCCCTTCCTTATCGCCCTGTCTAATGCCTCCAGACAAAATCCCACGTCCAAAGTTATCGATGTGCTCCCACGATAGCACATACCGACTATGCCAATCCATTATTGCCATGAGATACACATATCCCTGATTGAGCCGTATGTACGTTATATCCGCACACCACGCGTGATCTGGATGCTCTATACTCAATCCTCTGAGTAAATATGGGTATTTCTTGTGTCCTTCACTCCCTCCGCTTAATCCAGGCTTCGGATAGATCGCATATAATCCCATCTTCCTCATTAGCCGATCTACCCTCTTGTGGTTTACCTCATGTCCTTTCCCTCTTAATCATGCTGTCAACCGCCTTACCCCATAAAATGGATGCCTGGTATAAATACTCATCTATCAACCTCATCAACTCAAGACTATATCCGCTCTCCCCTATCGCCTTATAGTAAAAACCCGAACGGCATAGCCCCAGTAACTCACATTGTCGACTTATACTTATCTCTTCGTTTCCTGGCTCTATTAACCTCCTCCTCTGTTCAACCGTTGATCCCAACTTTTTTTCAGCCAATCCAGTTCAACCTTCAATTGCCCTATCTGCTGACACAATGACGCACGCAATTCATCCTCCTGTCTGGCGTCTTGCACCTTCTTCATGGAAAATATCCTCGGTATCTCTTCCATTACTTGCTTCTTCCACTGTGCTATCTGCGTTGGATGTACCCCATATTGACCGGCTATCTCGTTTGCCGCCTTCTCCCCCTTCTCCCCCTTCTCCCCCTTTATTGCTTCTATTGCTACTCTCTCCTTAAATTCCCCAGCATATTGCTTCCTCTCCATCTCTTAATTTGTACCCCTCTTTCCTCGCCTTTTTCTTTTCCATGCCTGCCTCACGGCAGGCTCGGTTTTCTATCTTAACATACTGTCCAGTTTTTGGGGTACATTATAGAGTCTTCTAATTTAAAACATTGCATAGATAAAAGGAGCCAATGCCGAACCCTGCGTAAAAATGATCAGCGCGCCAAGAAGAACCAGGAAGAGAATGATCGGTGCTAACCACCATTTTTTTCGAACCCGTAAAAACACCCACAGCTCTTTAATTATTGATATTTTACTCATTTTCATATACCGCCTTTTAAATATTTAATAAGACTTCTTCAAAATTCATAACCTATTGATAATAGGCAGCTTATATTTATTCTTCTCTTGCTTTTGCCTCCATTCTTGCTATAATATAACCTCTTGTAAAGAAACAATTTAAAGCAAATATTAGGGGGAAATTCTATGCAAAAATTCCAATTGTCACTTTTTTATAATCTGCAAGCCGTCGTTGAAATGTCGTCCTTCTACCG
>CAZBCT010000205.1:0-3614 GCA_964490485.1 uncultured Candidatus Brocadia sp.
ACCTTTGAACCGCAGAACAAGGAATATAAGTAAAAACACTTCATCATTCAACATTCCTTGTTCGATATTCGGCGTACTGCTTTTCAATGTAGAGCGACAAGCCTCGTCGCTCTACAACCGCAACTTTGAAATTCCTGTACATCGGGTTACGTTGTTTTTGTAAAAAACTAATCACAACATACATGATCGTGCGAAGGTAATCTCATAAATTATTTATTTCGGTAAGTTCCAGCACACCATCTTTTATGAGCCCGACTCCGGGGGCATGATACTTGAATTCTTTGGCTTTTGGTTCTAAGGGCGTGGTCTCCTTTATTTTCAGGCAATTTTCAAACTCCCCTGCCGGCGTCTCTACGCACTTTTTCATACTCAGGATTTCAGCCCTGTCCATTGCAACCCCCGGCGCTGTTTCCTGGAAATATCTTGAACCCAGGAGGATAGTTCCCGGCATTATTATGCCAGCTCTTGCTCCATTAACACCTGCTCGCCAGGCGCCCTCATGGCCAACTATTACTCCATTTTCGTAGAAATCCACATCCTCTCCAAAATAGAATACGCTATTATCACGATTGCATATTGCAAAGAAATTCCTTGAGACCTCGTATAATTCACCGTTAATGGTTTCTCTCTCTTCCACAATCCTCGTTGTTACGATCCCTGTCTCATCTGTTGATATATCTAGTGTCTCATCAAGAACCGTTATGGTCAAATTTATATCCTCCCCATCCTCTTCTCCTTCTAAAACGAGCTGATAGCCCGGTTCAAGGATGAAAAAGGGATTACTTCCGGCGGACGAAAAACCGGTACACTTATCGAGCATAAAAGAATCTGTAAAAGGATCTGTAAAACACTTTTTATGTTTATATCCAGACAATACGATGCCCGGCATTGCTAAAATGGCTGTCAAAACCACAATACCCATTAGGGCGCGCCTTTTCATGTTTCCTATCATCCTCACTTTTTTACTCCTTTCATAATCAGATTAACCTATAAGTTAAATTCCGGGGTAATTAGGGATTACGCCCTGTCATGATTAATTATGACACAGCCCCTACGGAGTCCCCAAAATCCGCCAGAGGTCGAGGTATTACTGCGTTACGAAGGGTCCCCCCTCCGATATTGTCTGGTTTCCGCCTGCCTCTATCGCCAACACCTCAAACTTGTACTCGGTGCCTGACTCCAGGAATTCCGGGGGAATCGTCACCCTTTGGATCGGATCCGAGGTGGCCGGAAGTTTAATGTCAATTATGCGACGGGCGGCTCCAAGCTGGTCGTTATCCGCTCGCTCGACGATAACCTGGTAGGCGACAATTACCAGGTTGCCTGAACCTGCGATCTTTGTGGTAACCGGCACCCACTCGATAACAAGGTTGTTCGTGTCCACCTCATCACCTTCTCCTGGCGAGACAATTACGGGTCCGGACGGTATAACATGGGTGAGTGTTGCTTCCCCCTCTATCTCAATTCCATCGATCGTTTTCCCCTCGAATTCATATGTTCCCTCCGGGAAACGGGCCAGAAATGCGCTGAGCGGGACCTCGTCCAACGACGGCTCCGAACTCTCAAAGAACAGCTCGGTAAGGCCCTGTTTTCTGAGGCTTCGGCTGGCCTTAATGTCTAAAATCTTGCACCCCTTTGGATTTTCCATCTTAACGAACTGCCATGGTTCTCCATCGAGTAAGACCTGGACACCCACGTCACCCACACCTTCGTTAGCCGTGGAATTGAACTCGATGATCATCTTTGCTTTGCTGAAGGGGATTTCATCGTGGTGCTTATGGTTTTTTTTAGCCAAAAGCTCCGGGGCAGTGACTGCCGAGATTAGGGCAATTACTGCTACCACAAAAACGGGCACCATGCGCATAGGTCTTATCATTCCGATCAATTTTCCTCTAACCTTTGCAGAAAACATAATTACCTCCTTTGTAAATGATAAAAAGTGAATGAATTATTTTTACAACTTTTTCGAAAGATCATTCAGTACACCTCCTTTTTAACAAACGCCCTCCAAACAAAAAAAGCCTTACTGCAAAGATTTTTGTAAACATCTTCGGCAGTAAGGCTGTCTCATAAACCGTTCAAGCCGCCTAAACCGGTTAAAAGGTTTAGCGAGATCCTTTACTTTGCGTCCCCTGATTGCTCAGGGTTTGCCTTTATCGTAATGTCTTTAGTATTTCACATATTTTTTATAAGACTCATTATTCCTACAGCATAACTTCGCTTATTAATGACACAGATTTTTTAAATGTCAAGAAAAAAAATGACCGTGCACGAGATAATTTTCAGCGAAAACAGAAACGACACTCTCATAAATTTATGGTATTGAGTTCTCTTAAAAACAATTTATAATGAGTCATCAGTCATATTCTTCGCTCCGCTCAGAATGACATTTTTTCATCCTCCTCGCCATTCTGAAGGCATGTCCCGAGTAAAGCGCGGGATGTGAAAGACTGAAGAATCTCAACTTTGAAATTTCTGTAGGGTACATTAAAATAAAGGATATCAGGATATTGGCAAGGAAAATTGAAGAAGTAAATTGTTCCTTTCAATCATGGTAATTATGAATACGAAAATTCTTTTTGAACCGGCAAGGATAGACACCCTGCTCCAACTCGCTATTGAGGAAGATATTTTTACCGGAGATATCACGACAGAAAATCTCATCCAGGACAACCTGATGGTGGAGGGGGTTTTTATTGCAAAGGAAAGCGGGGTTATTGCCGGGTTGCCTGTAGTTGCGTGCTTTTTTTCAAAGTTAGACAAAAACCATTTTTTTAAACCATGGATAAAGGACGGGGATGTTGTTTGTAAGGGAGAGACGATTGCTGCAATACAGTGCAGTGCAAAAGTTTTACTCTCTGGTGAACGGATTGCCTTAAACTTTCTCCAGAGGCTATCGGGGATCGCAACGCTGACATCACAGTTTGTTGCGCGCATCAAACCATTAAAAACCTCCCTCATGGACACACGAAAGACCATTCCCGGCTGGCGATATCTGGAAAAATATGCCGTAGCAGTAGGCGGTGGAGTTAACCATCGGAAGGGACTCTATGACCAGGTGCTCGTAAAAGACAACCACCTGGATATTATAAAAAACAAATTACTCTACGATGTCCTCCCCCATACCAGCATTATTGAAAAGGCTACCGCTATATTGAGGCAAAAGATAAAAAAGGACGTCTTGATAGAGGTGGAGACGAGGACACTTGAAGAAGTAAAAAACGCCCTTCATGCGGGGGTGGATATCATCCTGTTTGATAATATGAGTATCCAGCAGTTGAACGACGCGGCACGATTGGTGCAAGAATGGGAGACTGATGAAGGGAAGAAGCGTCCATTAACGGAGGCGTCAGGAAATATTACCCTCGAAAATGTACATCTGATAGCACAAACGGGAGTGGACAGAATTTCTGTCGGCGCCATTACCCATTCAGCAAAGGCACTTGATATCTCACTGGAAATAACGTAAAACAGATACAAGATTTACATGGTTTTCCCGTGGATGTTATTTAAATTTGATTATAAATTCCCTTGCGGCTTTCAGGCAATCTTTTATCGTGCTAGCCCTGCCCTATACCCATAAATAAAGCTGGACATTTAATTCCATGTTTGCT
>CAZBCT010000206.1:0-3544 GCA_964490485.1 uncultured Candidatus Brocadia sp.
CCATAAGCGGAGAAGGTATTCAACGGTAAATACGAATACGGAGAATGCGTCAAATGCCTTGAATGCCACTGCACAGCGGGATGAAATGCCTTCTACGGTTTCCAGGATGACAGCAAATACGTTCAGAAAAATCAATGTTATAATGAAGACCTGGAATGTCCTGGCATGTACATCTGCTCTTGATACCCCATTCAAAATTTCGTCTACTCTGCTTTTTATTTTTTGCACCATGGTATTCCGTATCTTCAGGCAAGCGAGTTGGTGAAAATAGACAGTGAACAGATAATAATATAGCATATCATACATTTTCATCAAATCTTATTTCGGAGACTCTTCCCCAATCACTGTGGTAGGTGGCCTGCTTCCCATGACGATAAGCGCCGTGAATATGGCCGGTCAATGAGGAATTTTACCAATCCGTATTTAACTGGATAATACACGAATTTGATTTATGATTAATTTTTTCAGTTGCAGAAGATAGTGTTGCCATCCGCTGTGAGAGAATCGGCAGCTATTACAGAACGACCGGCAATTTGGACAAGGCATTGGGGCTTTTTGAAGAACATTTCCGGTTAACAAAAGAGCTATATGAAGCCTATCCCACCAATGTGGACTTCAAAAACGGCCTGGCCTTATCTTGTCTGTGGTTGGGTTGGGTGTATGAAAAGGCTGAAAACAGAAAGAAGGCAAAGGAGTGTTACGTATTGTCAAAGGAACTTTTGATACAGTTGGTTAAGAGTTTTCCTGCGTATGTGGAGTTTAAAAAAACCTGGATTGGGTTGAAAACAAAATATCGGGATTGGAAGTCATAAGCTGGCTGAGTCAGAAGGAAAGGCATGTTTTTCTGTTTCTCACACAAAGACACAAAGCTGCAAAGAATGAAGAAGAATGGAATATCAAGAATAATTCATGAAGAATATGGACAAAAATCTGATAGCGCAATACCGTTACTTTCTCAGGGATAATATCCGGAAAGAGATTGATTTTTCACAGACAGACCAAAACCGGGGCATCGATATTCCGCCCGTCGAAAAGCCTTATCGGGCTGATGCCGTGCGCATTGACCTGGTGAAGCCTGGGGCGTGGAAAAACCTTGCCGGAATCGACCTTGTTACTGCAATCGGGCGTCGGGAGAGCCGGCGGTCATACACAAAAGAACCTCTTGCCCTGGAAGAAATCTCTTTCCTTCTCTGGGCGACCCAGGGTGTGCGGGGGATGGTACCCACAGCAGGATGCCGGCATGCCTTTGAGACGTATTTGGTTGTACTCAACGGAAAAGGACTGGATCTTGGTGTCTACCGGTATCTTCCGTTTACTCATCAGTTGCTCTTTGAATTTTCTGAAGATCACCTTGCCAGGAAGCTGGTCGATGCCGTTTACCGGCAGCCCTATCCGGGAAATGCACCGGCAACGTTCATCTGGACGGCTATTCCTTACCGGATGGAGTGGCGCTATCACCTGGCAGCCCATAAGGTTATTGCTATTGACGTGGGGCATGTATGCCAGAATCTCTGTCTGGCATGCGAGGCGATTGGTGCAGGGGCATGCGCCATTGCCGTCTATGATCAGGAGGCCCTGGACCGGTTGCTCCGGATTGATGGGAAAGACGAGTTCGCCATCTATCTGTCACCGGTGGGCAAGGTGCGGGATTTGAATTAGGCCTTCGGCGACTTTTACCCTGTGTCCCTTCGCTGGTTCAATCGTTCGACTGAGCGCTCACGACGAAGTCTGCAAGAATGAACCAGTCGTAAGGAATATCGAATAGTGAAGAAAAAAACACCTCATCGTTCAACATTCCTTGTTCGATATTCGGTGTACTGCTTTTCAATGTAGAGCGACGAGGCTCGTCGCTCTACAACCGCAACCTTGAAATTCCTATACATTAAATTAGGTTGGGTTTTAAAAAACAAAAACCCGCCGACTTTTTTCTTTGAAGGCATCTTTTGAGACGTAGTGCCGATCCCTTGTGGTCGGCCAATTGCCGGAGATAAACCCCGGCACTACAATTTCACATTGAAGTTCCTAAACCTTGAATTAGGCTGACTTCGGCAGCTTTTATAATAAGATTAACCCACCCCTGAGTCCCCTCTTGAGAGGGGGTTGGGGGTGTGTAAGGCAGTAGCAGAAACGGTGAAATTCCTTAACATGAACATGAAAGAATAATCGCCTCACGTTTTCTTATGGTTGCTTTTTCAGGGACAGAGAAATCCTTTTCCTTTTCAGATCCACCTCCAGTACGGTGACGGTTACTTTCTCATGGACTTTTACAACATCGCCGGGATTTTTTATAAAGCGATCGGAAAGCTGGCTGATGTGTATCAGTCCGTCCTGGTGAACCCCGATATCGACAAAGGCGCCAAATGCGGTTATGTTCGTTACTACGCCGGGAAGTTTCATGCCTGGCGTAACATCCTCAATTTTTTCGATTCCCTTGGTAAAACTAAATGCCTCAAACTTCTCGCGTGGATCACGGCCTGGTTTTGCTAATTCCCTCACAATATCATTGAGCGTCGGCAGTCCTACCGAGTCCTTTACATATTTTGCGAGGTCTATCCTTCCCCGAAGGCGCTCGTCCTGCATGAAATCAAGCACCGAACATCTCATGTCGTTTGCCATGGCATCCACAAGGTGATAACTTTCCGGATGCACAGCGCTTCTGTCGAGCAGGTTTTCACCGTCCCTGATGCGCAGAAAGCCTGCCGCTTGTTCAAAGGCCTTTGGTCCCAGTTTGCTCACTTTTTTCAATTCCGCCCGGGATCGGAAAGGGCCGTGTTCGTCACGGTATTCAACGATGTTTTTGGCAATCTGGGGTCCCAAACCAGACACGTACATGAGTAATTGCCTGCTGGCCGTGTTGACCTCAACGCCAACAAGATTCACGCAACTCATGACGATGTCATCCAGGCAGCGTTTCAGGACTCCCTGATCAACATCGTGCTGGTATTGTCCCACACCAATGGATTTGGGGTCGATCTTCACCAGTTCTGCAAGGGGATCCATAAGCCGTCTGCCAATGGACACAGCCCCGCGCACCGTTACATCCTGAGCGGGAAATTCTTCACGGGCCACATCGGATGCGGAATAAACCGATGCGCCACTTTCATTTACCATGACGATGAAAATCTTTTCGGGCAAATCGAGCTTTCGGATAAATACCTCCGTTTCCCTGCCGGCGGTGCCGTTTCCGATTGCAATGGTCTCTACCTGAAATTTTTCACAGAGGCTGACAATCTTTTCTGCTGCTTCCGATGCGTTCTTCTCAGACTGATGGGGATAAATCGTATCGGTATGGATCAGTTTCCCCTGTTTGTCCAGGCAGACCACCTTACATCCGGTGCGAAATCCCGGATCAATGGCAAGGATATTTTTTTGCCCCAGGGGTGGCGCAAGCAGGAGTTGCCTGAGATTATCTGCAAAGACCCTGATTGCCTCCTCATCCGCCTTTTTCCTGGTTTCAAGGCGGACCTCCGTTTCCATGGATATGGACAGGAGCCGTTTGTAGCTGTCGTGAGTTGCCATCCTGACTTGCAGGGAAGATGCTCCG
>CAZBCT010000207.1:0-3499 GCA_964490485.1 uncultured Candidatus Brocadia sp.
ATTTCAAATAAAAAGTCGTTGGGTTTTTGTCTTTTAAAACCCAACCTAATTTAATTGTATAGGAGCGCTTGTGCAAGTCCGTGAACCGCTTGATTATCTTCCCCTCTGGGGGGTATATGTGGCCACAGTTGCGGTCGTCCTGCTCTCATTTGAGGTAGGTTTCCGGCTGGAAAGGTACAGACTCCGGCGCTCGGAACAGGAGAAAGAGAAGGAGATGGAGCAGCCGGTCGGCGCGATGGTTGGAGCCACACTCGGCCTGCTTGGGTTCATACTGGCGTTCACATTTGGGTTGGCAGCATCCCAGTACTATGACAGGAGGGATTTAGTCCTGGCTGAGGCCAATGCGATCGGGACGACCTATTTGCGCGCCGAACTGCTTACGGAACCCCATCGCACAGAAATCCGCAATCTTCTCCGCGAATATGTGGATGTTCGAGTGGGTATTCACCCGGGGAACCTCGAACAAGTGATTCACAGGTCGGAAGAGTTGCACCGTCGTCTCTGGTCTCAGGCGGTCGCAGAAGTAAAAAAGAATCCCACCTTTTTTATTGCCGGACTGTTCATCGGGTCGTTGAATGAGGTAATTGACCTGCACGGGAAACGATTAGAAGCCGGTCTGAGGAGACGCATCCCCGGAATCATTTGGTTTGCGCTCTACTTCATTACGATCCTTGCAATGGCAGCGATAGGTTATCATGCAGGACTGACCGGTACGCGCAGGTCGCTCTCTATTCTTGCAGTCGTCCTCACATTTTCGGCGGTCATATGGCTGATTGCGGATCTCGACCGTTCAGCGGAGGGGCTGCTCAAGGTGAGTCAGCAAGCCATGGTCGATCTTCGGAACACCATGATGGCCCCGGAATCCTGAACCGAAGTCCGCCCCGGATGCTTGTTAACTCACATAGCGCAGCATAGCCTCAAGCGAAAGAGTTGCCGGGTACTGAGTAGTAAATACTGTCGTTTGTTTTTTGAAAGAACTATCTGATACTTGCAGTGTATTTCAGTAGGAGCAAAGCAATTTCTGATATGAGACACACCCCCCGACCCCTCTTTCTAGAGGGGAGAGCACAAGTCCCCTCTAAAAAGAGGGGATTTAGGGGTGTGTTTCATGCCGGACAATTACTTCGACCCAACATAAACCTGAACTGTCATGAAAACAACAAAAAGGTGGATATTCACTATGAAAAGAAAGAGTTTTTTTCTGATTGCAATGAGCATCCTTTTCCTTGGCTTGATGCTTCCATCAATTGCACAAACAACCTCCGTCAATCAGCTCCAGGCAACTGTTTCGGGTGATCAGCAGACGCCGTATCTCCTGAATTTTGCGGGGATATTTACCTTTTTCTTCCTTATGCTGGGTCCTATCAAGATTTTGGTTCCGTTTGTAAAGATGACGAAAGATACGGATACAAGGTTTCAGCGAAAACTTGCGCTCATGGCTACCCTCATCTCTACCATTGGTTGTCTTGTGGCTGCTTTTATGGGTCAAAGGGCTATGAAATCCTATCATATTTCAATTTCTGCCCTGATGCTTGCAGGGGGAATCATTCTTTTCGTGGTGGCTTTACGCATGGTCATGCAGATGCATTCATCCACCCATGAGGATGAAACAACACCATCCGCCCCAACGCTCGCTCTGGCGGCTTATCCCCTCTCTTTCCCTACGATTGTCACCCCCTATGGAATTGCAATTCTTATTATCCTTATGGCGGCAGCGCAGGATGCAACACGGCAGATCGGGATTATTAGCATCCTGTTCGTGATTATGGGTTTGAATCTCCTGACGATGCTATTTGCTCATACCATATTAAAGTTTGTTGGTGTTATAACCCTGCTCATCCTTGGTAGTGTAATTGGGGTGTTACAGGTTGCGCTTGGGATAGAGATAATTCTTCAAACCTTCTTAAAGATGGGGGTACTGTCAAAAGTTTTCTGAAAGGGAAAGGAGTACGGAGATATCTATGCCATGTGAAATTATCAGTTCATCCGGCAAGCTGATAAGTGTCAGGATAACGGGTGAGTTAAAAAAGGCAGAACTTGATCAAATGCAGGCAACTGCCACAGAATTTATGAAAAGAGAAGGAAAGATACGGATGTTGGTGTTTCTGCAGAACTTTCTCGGATGGGAGAAAGGGACTGATTGGGAGGACACCAGTTTTCAATCAAAGCACGATCGTGATATTGAAAAAATCGCCATTGTTGGAGATGAGAAATGGAGGCACTTAGCCCTGGCGTTTGCCGGTAAGCCTTTCCGCCCGGTGGACACAGAGTATTTTACGCCTTCACAATTTGAACAGGCGTGCGCATGGGTTGCATGAGCGAAAGCATCCCTAGTTCTGCCCGGCGCTTGTTATCTGTAGTACGGTGTAAAAATTTCGTAACAATTTAGTTTTTTGAAAAAGTAGGGGCGAAGCATTTGCTGTCTTGTGTATGAGCGCATGTATACCAACGATAGCAAATGCTTCGCCCCTACACTGCGCGGTAAACATCGCCATTCATTGAATTTTTCAAAAAACTAAATTGTTACCTTTCAACTTGTTCGGGTTGGAACAAAAACAACGTGTGAACCATTATTTCCGGATAATAGTGAGGGGTGAATGATCGCTCTTATTCCGATGCTTCTGCAAGTCCTCACGCCGTAATTCACGGTTGTTGGCCATGGGTTTGTTGCGGCGTTGTGGTTTAATTTTTGTTTCGGTGAGAGGACTCACCGAAGTATCTGATGATCTAACGAAAGGAGTAGTATCCATGAAAAGACATGTGGCGTGGTGCTGTGTGATAGCCTGTTGTATCGGCTGTGCACAATTTATTGGCTGTGGAGGGGGTGGGGCAGAGATCAAACAGACAACAACGCATTCCAGTCTGGGACAAGAGTTACAAGATCTCGATGCTGCGTATCAGAAAAAGATAATAACGGAAAAAGAATACAAAAATGCAAAAGAAAAATTGCTCAAAAAATATGCAAAATAGAAAGGAGGAATATTCATGAATTTTATCGTCTGGATCATTAGCGGTATCATAGCTGGCTGGGTGACGGGGTTAGTGGTTCGTGGAAGGGGTTTTGGTATCAAAGGAGATTTAATTGTCGGATTGCTGGGTGGGCTTGTTGCGGGGGCATTGCTAAGTTTTATCGGGCGTTTTACCTTTCACATCTTAGGGAATGTTGCTGTAGCGGTAGTTGGCGGAATAATACTTGTTTCAATTATTCGCTTTTTTCGCAGGAAATAACGAGGGGCAAATGGGGTTGTTCATAATTTTTCTCTGGAGAAGAAACAGCCCCGGTTTCCTCCTTTATTGCGGAGAACTATTTGCTTCAGACTTCCGGAGATCCCCTTGATTACCCTGGCAAGACGAATTAAATTATCCGTAACACTTTAGTTTTTTGTAACAATTTAGTATTTTGAAAACCCAAAAGAGAAAGCCGTGTTTTGTTGACTGTATCATGGCGAATATACAGGGAGAGACAGATTCAAAACATGTCTTTGCAATTTCCAAATCC
>CAZBCT010000208.1:0-3452 GCA_964490485.1 uncultured Candidatus Brocadia sp.
GGTGTTTTGGAATAAAAACGCCCAAAAGGAGATTCACCTTTTCAATGAAGAATATAGCACAAAAGGAGGAAAAAAAACAACCAAAAATCAAGACGGAGATGAATGGGAAGGGACGATACATGGAGGCCTGTTGCCAGTGCTGTCCTTCATGAACGTCCAGAAATGCCAAAAAATCCACAGAGATAAATGTATTGCCATAGTCACCAAAACGAGTATAATTTTAAATGATCTATTCGTTTGTGCTGGTCAATAAATTTAAATTGGAGAAATTACAGGAGCACGAGACGTGATGAAAAAAATGCGTAATGTGGCAAAAAATGATACACAGGGAAAAGAAACCATTGCATGGGATGCGATTGGCTTTGCAGTTCTCATTGTTGGTTTCTGGGGCGCACAAGCGCTTCTTTCCGGTTGTGCTACAACCGGACCGGGAAAAAAACAAAAGGCGGTATCGAGCATTGAGGAATTCCACAAGGAGCTGTCGAAGAATCTCGATCAGATAACGGAAACACTCACGGCACTGAACCAAATCGGGCAACCCGGAGAAGGAGACCTGTATAAACCATATAATAATTTCGTAAAACAGCTAACCCGCACAACAGACAATTCTCTCCGCATGAACAAACATGCCAATGCTATGGCTACAAAAGGGAGAGAATACTTTGATACCTGGGAACAAGAATTATCAAATATCCTGAATTCAGAATTGCGCGCAAAGGGAGCGGAACGGCGGGAGGAATTAAGCGAGACCTTTAACCGTATCACAGCCCGGGCACAGGAAGTTCAGATGACGTACCAACCCTTCATAAGCGATCTGGTCGATATAAAAACAGCGCTCGGCAACGACCTTACCACACGGGGAATGGTATCAATGAAGCCATATATTACCAAGGCAAACGAATATGGAAAGATTGTCATGACAAAACTTCAGGCGCTTGCCGATGAGGTGGATCGTGTTACCAATGCCTTATCATCCAGAGTAGGGCTCTGATATAGTCTTTCCTGCCCTTAAATTAGGCCTTGGCGACTTTGTTTGCGGTCACACGTAGGGGCGAAGCATTTGCTGTCCAGTATATACAACTCCGTTCAGACCCGGTATCAGCAAATGCTTCGCCCCTACAACTTACTTTAATATCAGGGTAGCCTGTTGAGCGATTTCCATAACTTTGGATGGGAAAATACCCAGGTGGAGTGTGCCAACCACCGAGATGACGATGGCGACAACGATAAGGGGAGAGATGGTGAGGGGATGAAAATCTCTGGTGGGTTCTTTCATGTACATGATCACCGTAATTCTCAGGTAGTAGTAAACAGAGATCACGCTATTGATTACCCCAATGACGGCAAGCCCTATATAACCCGATTTAATGGCTGCGCTGAAGATATAAAATTTTCCCACAAAACCGGCCATAGGCGGCACTCCCGCCATGGAAAACATGAAAAGGGTCATCGCTATGGCGAGGAGCGGATGCTTAAATCCCAACCCTGCATAGTCATTGATCTGGATGAATTCGTCTCCTTTGCGGCTTAATACGATAACAATGGCGAATGCGCCGATATTCATAAAGGTGTATGCAAGCAGATAAAATAGCGTACTCGATATACCCATATTATTTGCCGCTACCAGGGCAATAAGGAGATAGCCTGCATGGGCAATGCTGGAATATGCAAGCATGCGCTTGATATTTGTTTGTGCAATGGCAACAACGTTTCCTATCGTCATGGTTAATATGGCGAGGATGTAAATAATCTTTTGCCATTCGTCATGCGTTGAGCCGAAAGCGGTCATAAAAATACGCAAAAAGGCAGCAAAACCAGCGGCTTTTGGCCCCACCGACATAAAGGCCGTTATTGCAGTTGGCGCTCCTTCATAGACATCAGGCACCCATGCGTGAAACGGCACCGAAGCGACCTTGAAGCCGAGTCCAATGATGATTAACCCCATTCCCATGAGTAATACAGGGTCTGACATACCTCCCTTACCGGCAATAAAACTGGCGATCTGTTTCAGATTGATCACACCGGTAGAACCATAGATAAGCGAGATGCCATAGAGCAAAAAGCCCGTGGCAAACGCACCCAGCAGGAAATATTTCAGAGACGCCTCGTTTGAGATAAGTTTTGAGCGTTTGAACCCTGTCAGGATGTAAATACTAACGGACATGACCTCCAACCCGATGTAAATGCTCAGCAGATCTGCACCGGATGCCATGAGCATCATCCCGATGGTGGAAAACAGAATTAGGGCATAATATTCCCCGTGATTGATCTCTTCGCGCCTGATGTAGCTGTGTGAGATCAGGATCGTGAGTCCGGTGCTCAGCAGAAAGATGAAGTTAAAAAACAGGGAATAGTTATCAATGGTAAAGGTTTCATTGAATGAAAAGAGGGTTGTTCCGGTAGGGCTCCTGCCAAAGATGGCGGCAAGAACAACTCCCAGCAGGGACACATAGGCAAGCAGATTCTTTCCCGCCCATCTTCTTGAGGAAAAGATATCCACGAAGAGTACAATCATACCGAACCCTGACAGAATCAGGATCGGCAAGATGCTCAGGATATTAAACGTCATTATGGAAACAGGTGTCATAGAATACCTTGAATATTAAGAAATTTAATGTTGAGATTTTCAATCGCTTCACGCCCCAGAATGACACCGCTTGTCATTCTGAGCGGAATTTGATATTGTGCTTTTTCTTCGCTTATTCCTACCATTCTGGTTTCGTTTCTGAAACGATATCAATCTGAGGTGCCACCGCGGTATTTTGTTTTTGAAGATTGGATACCGTATGTGCCTTCCCCCCTGCCTGTTTTAACAAGTGGTTTACCGAGGCATCCATCTTTCTGAGAAGCGGGTTAGGATAGATGCCGATCCAGAAGATGATCGTGATCAGGGGAATTAAGATGGCAAATTCCCGTTTGTTTACATCTTTTAAGGTCTTATTTTCTTCGTGGACGATTTCATGAAACATGACCCGCTGAAACATCCAGAGCATATACACGGCTGCCAGGATAATGCCCGATGTTGCAATCGATGCATACAGGATTCGTGACTTGAACGCACCTAAGAGGATGAGAAACTCTCCTACAAAACCGTTCAAACCGGGCAATCCTATCGAAGACAGCGTGACAATTAAAAAGAGCGTTGCAAAAACCGGCATTCTTTTGGTTAATCCTCCAAAATCTGCAATCATCCGCGTGTGCCTTCTTTCATAGAGCATTCCAACGACAAGAAAGAGCGCCCCGGTGCTGAGACCGTGATTGATCATCTGGGTAATGCCACCTTCAATACCCTGGATATTGAAGGCAAAGATACCCAGCATGACAAAGCCTAAATGGCTTACGCTGGAATAGGCAACCAGTTTTTTCAGATCCTCCTGTACCATAGAGACCAATGCGCCATAGATGATGCCAACAATCGCCATCCATGAAATTACCGGGATGAAGACATGGCT
>CAZBCT010000209.1:0-3365 GCA_964490485.1 uncultured Candidatus Brocadia sp.
CCCTCTTTCTAGAGGGGAGCTTAAAGTCGCTGTCCATGGCGGCCTAATTTAATGTTCAGGAATTTTCATTTTAATTATGCGGGTTTCAGGGTGGCACGGACAAACTTTGTTTGTCCGTGTTTATCTTAAGTTCAGGTTTTAAACGCTATTGAAAACCAAATCAAAAACAAAAGATAGTATAGGTTTCGGTTTTAATCCTTCGGAATCAAGGCATCACTTCCTTATCATCATACCAAAAACTGCTACCGCCAAGGTCTTGATTTATGAAAGGTTTGATTGGGATATCGAAGAAGGCGGCCAAAATAAACTGCCTTTAAAACAATCATTATTCGAACCACCTGAACAAAAGATTGACCAGCGTTTTGACAGATTAAAGTGCGAGCTGTCAAAAAACAAGTGGAAAGAGATTGAAGGTGCTTTCCGAACAGAGTTTAACCAACGGCTTCGTGAATATGGTCTAAAGCCAGCCGCATGGAAAACCGGACAAAACCTCGTGCATAGGCTGTTTGGCAAAGAACTTACCTTGTTGTGCTGGGCCATTGAAGATTGCGACATCAAGGTTATACCCACTGCCATAAAAAACTGGCAGGGTTTAAAACCCGAAGAACGCTGGTGGCTCTACACCATGACCAATGCAAGCACCGGCGATGCACATACCAAATATGGCTGGCGTACCGCCATCCGGTATGCGTTAACAGAAAACCCCGTTACCGACAAGCATCGTCAACGCAGCTTTTTTGACCAATACGTAAATGATGCAATAGAACATTACAAAACCACGACATGACAGACCAATTATCATTCATAGAAGTGCAGTTCCCGGTAAGCAAAATTTCAAAGGAAAGTTACAAGGAACGCAAGGCCGGGCAAAGTCAAACCCTTACTGGCTTAGGCAAATGGTGGGGCAGAAAGCCTTTGATATTGGTGAGAGCGGCTATTTTAGGATTGTTAATGCCGGCAAGCGAAGACCCAATCTATGACAGAGAGATATTCCTGAAAATCCTGATGATGGATGCGGAAGGATTGTGGGTAAGAAAAAACAAGCCGATGAAGATGGGTGTCATTCTTGAAAACCTTACTTACAAAGAATTGAAAAAATACTTTGAGGTACCTGCCGACCTTTTCACGGAATGCATAGAGGATCAGGAAAAATTATTCAGGCAAACCGTAAAGCAAAACATCGCCTTGTTAGCGCCAAAGAAGGGTTTAAGCCGTGAAGAAAAGGAAGAGATGACCAAACTGGCTTTTCATCGTCTCAGCTATGACGACCGTTTGGAGTACTGTCTAAGGCCTGAAGAAACGCAATTAGAAGACGAAGACGCCTGGGATGAAATAAATACCCATTTAGGCGCTCGTGCAAGGTCTCTTGCAGAGCTAATAAGGGAATTAGGCATAAAGAAATTTGGCCATGTGCCCACCGTGGGTGATTGCTTTGCTGGCGGTGGCAGTGTTCCCTTTGAGGCCGCCAGGATGGGTTTAAAAGTCTATGCCAGCGAGCTGAATCCCCTGGGTGGTTTATTAACCTGGGCAGGTTTGAATATTTTAAGCTTGCCCGATGAAGAAATTCAGAAACTGAAAGACTTTCAGGAAAAGGTCTTTGATGCAGTAGCAGAACAAGTAGAAGTATGGGGCATAGAAAAGAATGAGAAGGGCTGGATGGCCAAATACTACCTGTACTGCAATGAAACTACCTGCCCGCATTGTAAAACCAAGGTGCCGATGGCGCCAAGCTGGTGGGTGAGTAAAAGAACAATCACGGTTGCCTTACTTCGCTATAACAAGACAAGGCACAATTTTGATATTGATATCGTTCAAGACGCCACAAAAGAGCAAATTGAGGAGTGTGAAAAGTCATCAACGGTTCGGGATGGATCATTGTGGTGTCCAAAATGCAAGAACGCTACACCAATAACCGTTTTAAGACGTGACGACATTGACGAGGAGGGCAATCCTGTATATGGTTTAAGAAAATGGGGGGGAAGGGAATTTCTTCCCAGGCCAGAAGATGTTTTTCAGGAAAGACTTTACGCAATAAAATATCTTGAAAAAAATGACAGAAAGACATGGGGACAATTCTTGAAAAAACCGGCACCTGCTACAGATGCCACTTATGGTACGGTTTATTATGCAGCGCCTGATGAAAACGACTTGAAAAGGGAGCAAAAAGTCGTTGATTTGTTAACAGAAAGATTTAATGAATGGCAAGCCAAGGGTTACATACCTTCTTCAAAAATTGAAGAAGGTTATAATACATCACAACCTATTCGTGAAAGAGGTTGGCAATATTGGCATCAGTTGTTTAATCCAAGGCAACTTCTATTATGTGGTTTATACTGCGAAACCTTCGATAGGCTTGCAAGGAATAATATTAAAAAGGTTTGTGGCATCATAAGTACACATAGATTAACTGATTACAATAGTAAGCTCTCCATTTGGAATAATTCAAAAGACCATGGTGTTAATACTTTTAACAACCAATCTTTAAACACTGTTTATAACTTTTTAGCAAGAGGTGTGTCAGCTTTTTATACAAGTGTGGTTTTCGATCTAAATAATTATCCTTTTAAAAATAACAGCATTGTTTTGACAAAGGATGCAAGAATTAATAATACTGTATCTGAATTTTGGATAACAGACCCGTCTTATGCTGATGCCGTGAACTACCATGAACTCACTGAGTTTTTTTTGGCGTGGGATACAAAGTTTATTGAAAAGATTTTTCCGGAATGGTATTCAGATAGCAGAAGGGTATTAGCCGTAAAAGGCACAGGTGAATCATTTAATCAAAGCATGATTGAGATTTACCGCAACTTGGCCAACCACATGCCTGATAACGGCATGCAGTTGGTTATGTTTACCCATCAAGACCCGGCAGTATGGGCAGACCTCACGCTTATTCTTTGGAGTGCCGGTTTGCATGTTACGGCGGCGTGGAACATTGCCACAGAAACCGAAAGCGGAGGCTTAAAAGAAGGTAACTATGTAAAAGGTACTGTGCTCTTAGTGCTTCGCATATTAACCACCGATGCCACTGCCTTTACCGATGAAATTACTTATGAAATTCAGGAAGAGGTAAAACGCCAGATAGACAGCATGAGAAGCCTGGAAGACAAGGAAGACCCCAACTTCTCCGATGCTGATTACCTATTGGCTGCCTATGCCGCTACGCTTAAGGTGCTCACCAGCTACAAACGTATTGGCGATATCAATGTAGAATACGAACTCAGTAAACCCCGTGATGGTAAAACCATTGGCCCGGTAGAGGCCATCATCAACAATGCCATCCGCGCCGCCTACGATTATCTCATTCCACAAGCCTTTGATAGTTTCATCTGGAAAAACCTCACAGCCGAAGAACGCTTCTT
>CAZBCT010000210.1:0-3289 GCA_964490485.1 uncultured Candidatus Brocadia sp.
TTAAACCGTAAAGGAGTATTTACCGTGAAACATCTGAAAACCCCTGATGATCTCTCTCAATATAAAAAATCCCTTGAAGCAAAACACCGGCCTGATACCACGCGGATATTCATTTGTGCGACAGGCTGCAGGGCTCTTGGCGCTGAGGAAGTGTGTAAGGCGTTCAAGAATGAAATTGCAAAACAATCTCTTGCCGGCAAGATAGAAATTGTAGAAACAGGGTGCCAGGGACTCTGCACCAGGGCGCCCGTATTGACCATAGAACCCTTGGGGATTTTCTATGGCAGGGTCACCGAAACGGATGTACCTGAAATTATTTCGCGTACCATACAAAAAGGTGAGATTATCGACCGACTCTGTTACTCTGAGGCAGGAAAACGCATTCCCCACGTTCGTGACATTCCCTTTTACAGTAAACAGAAAAAGATTGTGTTAAAAAATTGCGGTAGCATTGACCCGCGAAATATCGACGAATATATTTTAAGGGACGGTTATGCTGCCTTTGCAAAGGCGCTCACCAGTATGACGCAAGAGAAGGTCATTGATGAAATAAAGAATTCGGGGCTGCGCGGCAGAGGCGGAGCCGGATTTCCCACGGGCATTAAATGGGAATCGGTACGAAATGCCCCTGGTGACATAAAATATCTGGTATGCAACGGTGACGAAGGAGACCCCGGGGCTTTTATGGACAGGGCCGTACTTGAAGGCGATCCTCACTCTGTTATTGAAGGAATGCTCATTGGCGCATACGCAATTGGCGCAAGGAAAGGATTCATTTATGTGCGCGCAGAATATCCCATTGCAGTAGAGCACTTAAAAATTGCCATAGAACAAGCGAGAACCCTGGGACTCCTCGGCGAAAATATTCTTGGAACGCCTTTCAGTTTTGATCTGGAGATTAAAATGGGCGCCGGCGCCTTCGTTTGCGGAGAAGAAACGGCCCTCATTGCCTCTATTGAAGGGAAACGTGGCATGCCCCGCCCGCGTCCGCCATATCCTGCCACCAGCGGCATTTGGGGAAAACCCACGAATATCAACAACGTTGAGACCTTAGCGAATGTGCCGGTCATCTTCCTCAACGGTTCTGCATGGTACAAATCCATCGGCACCGGGAGCAGTAAAGGCACAAAAATATTCGCCCTGGCAGGCAATGTAAAAAATACCGGCCTTGTTGAAGTTCCCATGGGAACCACACTCCGTGAGATTGTCTTTGACATCGGCGGAGGCATCCCTGGCCGGAAAAAATTTAAGGCAGCTCAGATGGGCGGCCCTTCTGGCGGCTGCGTGCCTACCCAACATCTTGACCTCCCCATCGATTACGAAACGGTGAAAGAGGTTGGGGCAATTATGGGGTCGGGAGGACTTATTGTCATGGATGACTCCACTTCCATGGTTGAGATTGCACGTTATTTTATGGAATTTTGCCAGGACGAATCCTGCGGAAAGTGTGTTCCCTGCCGGATAGGAACCAAGAGGATGCTTGATATCCTCGCACGGATTACCAAAGGACAAGGCACAAATGAGGATATCGGTCTCTTAAAGGAATTAGCGGAAGTCACGAAAACGGCTTCTTTGTGTGGATTAGGGCAAACTGCTGCAAACCCGGTACTCTCCACCATTCGTTATTTCGCAGATGAATACGAAGAGGCTATTCATAAAAAAGATGCTCAAACAGCACAACACAATCCTCCATCACCATCGTAACACCGCGCCAGGCCATATCGAAACCATACGGCGGGCCGGCGGCTGTTATACTCAAGAAGTGCTCATGAATAACCTTGATCACCTCACGAGGTGGCACGGACAAGCAATGCTTGTCCGTGTTTTTGTGCCAGTACTAATGAAACATAGCGAGGCATAACTGTAATCAAATCCTCCTTATCCATGTGGGATCAAGGTTGTCGTAGGGACAATACCTCTTTGCGGACGCGCATAGGAACAAAAATATTATAACTGAATGAAACGACATGCCTGAAATACCTATCATCCGTCCGCCGAGTGAATGGCGTAGCCTGCTCGTGCGCGTCACGAGGGGGTGCAAATGGAACCGCTGCCGTTTCTGCGGTATCTATCCCCATTTTGGAGAACCGGGATTTTCTGTTCGGTCGGTGGCTGAAATCAAACGCGATATCGATCTTCTCAAGCTTCACCATCCCGACGCGGAAACCGCATTCCTCGGTGATGCCGATCCACTGCAGGCAGGGGTTGATGCCTTTGTTGAAATCGCCGGATATCTTCGCAACGTCTTCCCGATTAAGAGACTCACCTGCTATGCCAGGGTATCGACACTATGGAAATTCAAAAGAGACGCCATCAAGGCGCTTGCACAGGCAGGTCTGAACAGGTTACATATTGGTCTTGAATCCGGAGACGCTGAAGTCCTGCGCTATCACCGGAAAGGGCAAACGCCCGAAATGGTGAAGGAAACCGCGCTCTGGCTCAAAGAGGCGGGCATCGAAACATCCTTTTATGTCCTCCTGGGACTTGGCGGCAGAGATCATTGGCAGCGGCATATTCTGGAAACAGCCAAACTCATCAATAAAACCGAACCAGAATTTGTGCGCATCAGGAGACTGTGGCCGTATGAAAGTAACAGCCAGTTTCCCGGCCCGGAATCCCCGCTTTTACATGAAATACGTACCGGTAATTTTATCCCGCAGACCCCGGAAGGTACCGTCCTTGAACTCAGGCTGTTGATAGAACAACTTCATGAGCTTTCCACGTTTGTGACATGCGATCATCAAAACAATTATGTGCAGCTATCTGGCAGGATAGATGCGGAAAAACAAACAATGCTGGCAAAGATTGACGCCTTCCTTGCGCTTCCGGAACGTGACCGGGAAGCGCACTATCTGACAGTGGGCTCACGGATATAAAAATGATGAGTAACTGATGAGGCATTTTAACAGGAATAATTTGACAGCAAAATAGGCGCTGTCTCTGTTATTCTCCTGATGTTTTAGCGGATGTTCACCCCGGCAAAAACACATAAGTGTAATTAATATAGTATGATAGCATTGTTTTTTCTGCAAATACGTAGTCACTAATATATTGTTATTATTCGATAATATAATTGACAATGGCGAATAGTATAGTATATTTTAGTGGACATGCATATTGTGGAGAACAAATCAAAATCCGGTAAGAAAATCTATCGTTCCATCCTCTTGCGGGAATCGTATCGCGAGGGAGGAAAGGTCAGGAAACGTACCATTGCAAATCTGTCGAACTGCACTTCTCAGGAGATAGAGGCGATAAAGCTTGCACTTAGCCATAAAGAGGATCTCAG
>CAZBCT010000211.1:0-3191 GCA_964490485.1 uncultured Candidatus Brocadia sp.
CAGTTGCCATAATACCGACTGGATCAACGGGCACTTTGCCAAAATGGATATTACCCTTGCTGAAACAGACAAGGCGGTTTTAGCCGCAACACAATTACTGCAAAAGGCATGGGACAAGGGACTCGCGGACCCTGCGAATCCCTTTGATGAAATAATTGAAGACGCTTGGGTAAAGCAATGGCTTTACTATGCAAACTCGGTACGATTTGCTTCAGCTATGGGAGGGCCTGACTATGCAACGTTTAAAAATGGCTGGCTGGAGTTGACAGCAAACTTGCGTAAAATGAGGGATTTTATTGAACCGCAAAAGTAATAAATGGAGAAAGGACCAAAAAATCTCACCTTTGAAATGCCTATACGTATAAGTAGCGTGGATAAAAGCGTCGGTTTTTATGCCATATCCACCTTCAATATTTTTTGATATGGTGGCGGATTCGCTTCGCTTAATCCATCCTACCGCAAAACCGCTTAAATAAAATGTAAATCCCTATACAATCGAAATAAGTATTGATAAAATAATCATCCCAAATAATTTATTGACAGTTTGTATTAAAATATTTACAATATGTAGAATTTATTTTTCGTAACCTTTTTTAATCAAAGGAGGGTGAGGAGTATGGCAAACAAGACAATTTTTGGGATAGCTGCATCGGTAATTGTAGCAGTTGGCATAATAAGCCAAATAGGTAATTTAACTTATGCCCAAGAAGTACACAAACATAGTGATAAGGCAATGGCACCCGAGCATCCAACTGCGGAAGAGTTCGTATGTCCTTCCTGTAAACAAGTACGCGTGAGTCCTGTAAAAGGAAAGACACTTGCAACCATGCCTATGGTTTGCCCGGATTGTAAACATGAGATAGGAGAACTTTCTGTTCATCATTGTGACTCGTGTGGAAAAGACGTCCTTTCATGCGTGATGTGCCAAAAAGCCGCAGCCGAGCTTAAAATGGAAGCAAAATGTCCCAAATGTAAGGAGGTGCGTGTAAGGCCTATTAAAGGGCATACGTTGGCAAAATGGGAAATGAAGTGTCCTGACTGCAAACATAAGACGAAAGAGTGGGACGTTCAACACTGCGATAAATGTGACGTGGACTTCCTGGCCTGTCCCCTTTGCGAAAAGGAACAAGCGAAATCAAAAAAATAGCTTAGAGGCATATAAGCATTGAAATGCAGGCTTACGCAGCCGTCTATGGTTGCGTAAGCCTCTTGTTTTAAGGGTTTGTTATAGCCCCATGCCACATCAACTTCTTCTGCATAAAAAGAAGAGTTTTTCAGGAAAATCACCTCGTAACATTTAATGTGCAGAAGGCGCACCATGCGCTGAGGGCATGGCTTTCTCCGCCTCATATTTTTTGAATTGATTAAACTCGTCTTCCGCCTCGGCACTCATTCCCTTTAACAAATAAACAACACCGAGGTAATTGTGAGCAGTTCCTAACTTTGGATCGAGTTCTAATGCTGTTTTATGGGCAGCGATGGCTTCATCTAACTTTTTCTGCTTACAATAGGTTAATCCAAGCTCGTTGTAGGCTGTAGCAAGGTTGGGATTTAAGGATAATGCCTTTTTCTGCATCTTCACAGCATCTTCAAGTTGCTCATTCATACGATAGACAACGCCTAAACTATAATAGATCACGGGATCATCCGGCTTTAATTCTAATTGTTTCCGGTATATTTCACCTGCCTTGTCAAATCTCCCCTGAGTATAGTATGCCTTACCGAGCTTTTCGTACGCACTCATCATAGCTGGATCGAGTTCTAAAACCTTCTGCCATGCCGCAATCGCTTCATAAAAGCCGCCCTTTTTAATACTTTCCACTCCGAACTGGTAATACTCTGCAGCGGTCATTTTTTCCGGCAGGACGACTTCTTTCTTTACTTCCTGGGTATCAGAACCTTCATCGCTCACGACCTCCTGATTTGTGACTTCAGCATTTTCGGATGTCTCTTTTTTGCTGCATCCATAGACGGACAAACCCACAACGATACTGGCAATTGCTACTAATGGCAAATTCTTTCCTGTCATTCCCATCTTTCTCATTCTCCAGACAAAATCCTTTTAAATTCCTTCTTTATTAATACCAGGCGATCAAGACATCCGCTGCGCCATGAAAGAAGCGATCTCTTTAAATATCGTTTTATTTTCTACCGGAATCTCATCAATCGTCTTATACGCTTGTTCTACTAAATTATCAGCAAATTTCTGGGCATGTTGTATTGCGCCATACTTATTATATACATCCATCACCCGTTGTATATCGGCATCAGTTGTCTCATCCCTGGGTTTTAACATAATGTTTCGCAACTGTTTCTTATCCTCCTCACAAGCGACCTGCAGTGCATAGGAGTATAAGAAACTTGCCTTGCCTTCCTTCACATCAGAACCAATTACCCCCCCACGTCCCTTGCCGTGAGTAAGATCAATGAGATCATCGCGAATCTGAAATGCTGGTCCCATCGTTTTCCCCAGCGTCCATATTTTGTCCACAACCTGTTCCGATACACCGGATACAATGGCCCCGCCAACCATACCACATGCAAGATAGTAACCGGTCTTGAGTTCTACCATTTTCATATATTTATCGACTGAAAAATCTTCCGCTGCCCGGGCGTTAATATCCAGCGCCTGGCCTTCCACGGTCTTTTCATAGGTCGATGTAAGCGCCTGTAATAAGGCAATTTTTTTTTCTAATGATATGGGACTTGCAAGGGTAGTTTTATAGGCGCATGCCAGAAGATAGTCTCCGGCATTAATTGCGTTAGCAATGCCATACTGTACCCATACCGTAGGCTGATCGCGGCGTACGGTGTCTCCATCCTCAATGTCATCGTGGATAAGAAACATATTATGCATGGCCTCTATCGCCAGGGCGAAATGGATTGCCTCATGGGGATCGCCTCCCAATGCCTCACAGGTAATCAGACAAAGCGCAGGTCTCACCCGCTTTCCTCCTGTTCGCATGTGGTGCCATATTGGTTCGCTCAAATAATCGTTTCGGTTCGGTGGAATGAGTTCTTTTAATAACTCATCTATTTTTGCACCATAAATCCTGATCGATTCCTCTATCCGCATATCATTTATTTCTTTCTTGCATCACCCACGAATAGAGCGACCAGTCTGGTCGCCCTACAATGAGCTTACTGTTGGACAATTTTTTGCTGGACAGGTTTAAGATAGGAGATGCCTT
>CAZBCT010000212.1:0-3182 GCA_964490485.1 uncultured Candidatus Brocadia sp.
AAAGATAAAATCTACTCCGAACGAGTCAAAATCAGCAGCACGGGTGGTGTCCCCCGCTGGCGGGGGTAAGGGGGTGGACATCCCCGCCTGATGCTGAGCACAAGGGAACGGTGCTCTTCTTCTTACCAAAAATGTCAAAATAGGCTTCGTAAGCGCCTAAAACATTTTGGATAACACACAATAACCGTCATAAATACACGGATATAAAAAAACCACAAAGGACCAATATATGGTTTCGTAACATATAGTAAACGAAAAAGGAAAGTTGTCATTGCGATGGTGCTGGCCCGAAGCAATCTCTATAGTGGGATTGCTTCGCTGTTGCTCGCAATGACCAGCACATGTCAACTTATTCAAGGCGTTTACTCTATATGCTGCTGCCGCTCCTCCGGAGCTTACTTTTAGAGTAATTCCTTTTCTCCTCAGATCCTGCTTCCCATGTCAATTTTCGAGGCTATTTCAGAAATCTACCTTATTACCTCAAACCTTCTCTCCGCTATTCTTTCTTTTTACAAGGTCAGGTACGGGCACGCACTTCACAACCCCTATACTTTACTGCTTTAAAATGCCCATACCACCGATGCCATCGCCCGCCAGTCCACCACCTGCTGAATGCCGCGTGCATGCTGGTAGAGAGGTTGCTGAAATTTCAGATCAATACTACCGCCCGTCCTGGGAATCTTTATCTGAAGAGAAGGCGTTATTGAAACAGAGGTAATGCCCGTATTGTCTGGGTTGTCTAAAAGGGACACAGACGGCCTTGAGTATCTGTCGTCGTGATCGGTATCCTGCCCCGCATAGAATAGATTGAGCTCCAGACCAGGATTGATATAGTCGATTATCGGGTACCGGGCGATAAGGTCGAATGATACCTTGTCTCCAAATTCATAACCCTCATCCCCTTCTGTTGTCATCTGGTACAACAGATTGACTTGAAAGACTACAGGTGAAAACGTATGCATATAGTTGACAAGAAAAAGGGGATCCCACGAACCTGTCCCCGGCTGCATCACGGCGTGGACAAGGTTGCCGGAATCTGTCTCTTCGTCATTTTTACCCGTTGGTGGTTTCAGTCCGAGTCCAAAAGTCAGCTTTTTTTTCGGAGCGTCAGGGTTATCCATGTACAGTTTATAAAGCCCCATGAGGGTCATGTCTCCAAGTCCTTCTACAGTATCCATCTCCATATCCATCCTCATATCCATCCCCATCGGGCTCCTTCTCAACATCCTCATATCCATATCATTAATTACATACGGGACGGTGAGCAGAAATTGGAGTCGATCCGTAGCTGAGTAGGTGCCCAGCATGGTATACTTTTGCATAATCATCTTTGTCGGCACAGCAAAGCTCTCCCCCTCCATAGGCATCGCAGGCCATTCTGCCGCAACATCATCCAGCACCGTATTGGGGCTTATGCTATCGGAACCGTCCCTGATGGTCTCCATATTGGTGTATTCATACTGAAGAGCTATGCCAAAGTTTGATGCTGTGGCAATATTGGAGGTTGTTGCCTCGGTAATCGACCGGGAGAGACAACATTCGCCGTGCGCATACACAGCGCGAGAAGTAAAAACAAGAACCAGAAAAATTGCGCAAATAATCTTCATAATAACTCCTTAGAAATCAAATGTGATAGAAATTGAACGGTTCAGTTCCTGCAACGAAATAAGACTGCCTTCGGCAGCAGCTTTTAAACTCCCCTCATTGTAGAGCGACCAGTCTGGTCGCTCTACGTGGGCAGAGGGGTATTTCTTCCCCCCCCACTAAAAAACGGGGACGGGGGAGGTATTATGGCAGATTTACCCACCCCTCAATCCCCTCCCAGGAGGGGACTTTTCAAATTCCCCTCCTGATAGGGGGATTTCGTTGCGGCGTAGCTGCACCAGGAATAATAAAGTTTCACCGGGCAAACAAAACGTCTCTTTGTCTGCAGGATCACTTCCCTAAACATATCAATGGTTTAGCAAACCGCTTGAGAGGAAACGCATGAACAATAGTAAACGCATTAAAAAAGTTGTCATTGCAAGGACGAGAATCCAAAGCAATCTTCCTATGACTGTCATTCCGAGCAAGGCGAGGAATCTCATGGGTTTGCTTCGCTTGGGCTCGCAATTTCGGTTTCGCTGTCGCTCGCAATGACCAGCACATGTCAACTTGTTTAATGTGCTGGAATTTCAAGGTTTCTGCTACTGCCTTACCCACCCCCCAACCCCCTCCCAAGAGGGGACTAAGGAAGCCCCCTCTTGGGAGAGGATTTAGGGGTGGGTTAATCTTATTACAAAAGCTGTAGAAGGCCTAATTCATACGTTTGGGCACGGTAGAGCATTTCGAGTAACGGCAAAATATCGTATCGTGATATTGCTCATACTCATCCCTATGAATGCAACTGCCGACTGCGTTTACTTTGTCTGAGGTTAGATTTTATGCGGAACGGCGCGGGGGTTTTTCTGGGGGTGACATCAGAGGCTCACAGAGGTGAATCTGGATGTCGTTGGCAAGAAAACTGATAATTGCTATGTGTGGAATTACAAAATCGTCCTCAAAGATGTATTTAAGTTCAGCGTTTATAGAGGTAATCACATCACCGCCTGATTTACACATGAGGCTGCTTATGAACGATTGAAGCGTGTTTCTCGGTCTCTTTACACCATGATAAGAATTCACGTTATTCCCCTGTGGTGAGCAACAGCAATGTGTTAAGCAATCGGCTTCCGATTTGCAACCGCATGCATGGTCTTTACAAGAATGTTCGTCCGATCTCATTGATGCCTGAAAAGGAATGTCGCTGCCGCACAAGGTAAGGCTGAAAAAAATGAGGATTTGAATACAGCTAAAAATCTTGTTAATCTTGTTCATGGCTGCCTGTAGTAGCTCATATACGATCCGTTCAACCTATTCCCAAACCAATAGGATTGCGTTATAAAACTGCCAAAGCAAGATGTTAGCAGATTAAATATGCAAAATCAATTCAGATTTCATTTGACGCCCCTTTACTTTCGATTTACGGATTCTCGGCGTTTCATATCAGTAATTCCTTGACAAAGACACGTTAATAATTACATACTGATGCCTATCATGTGAAAAGTCAAATTCATGAGAACCACATTAAACATTTGGTAATAGTTTTGTTTTTTGAAAAAATACCGTGAAAAGCTCCGTTAGGAGCGATATGTTTATAGACA
>CAZBCT010000213.1:0-3172 GCA_964490485.1 uncultured Candidatus Brocadia sp.
ATACCCTATTGGAGGACGGTTTTAAAGCTTCGGTTGCGGCAGAGCCGCTCTATGATACTTTGTGTCTGATTCATTTTACATACCCCATTTCTTCGTAATTTCACTTACGATATTTTTTGCCGTAAAGCCGTAGTGTTCGGCCAACGTTTTTGCCGGAGCGGAGGCGCCGTACCCGTCAATGCCAATGATAAGACCATCCAACCCAACCAGTTCATACCAGCAGCTTTTTCCTCCTGCTTCAATGGCAACCCGTTTCCTGCAGCCCGGCGGGAGTATATTGTTCTTGTATTCTGCTGAATTTAAACGAAACAGCTCAAAGCTGGGCACACTGAGAAGCCGCGCATGAATACCTTTTCCCTGCAACTGTAAGGTGGCATCAAGAGCAATAGAGACCTCTGAGCCGGTTGCCATAAGGATAATCTCCGGTGGTTTAACTGAATCCTTTAATACATATGCCCCGTAGTTTAGTTGATTTTGTGTAGGGTAGATGGAACGGATGATTACCGGTAAATCCTGACGGGTGAGGATCAATGCCGTTGGTCCATCTTTATGATTGAGCGCCGCTATCCAGGCGGCAGCCGTTTCAGTGGCATCTGATGGCCGTATCACAAGCAGGTTAGGTATGGTACGGAGGGAGGACAGATGTTCAATGGGCTGGTGAGTAGGACCGTCTTCACCGACAAAGATGCTATCATGGGTAAATACATAGATCACTTGGATCTTCATCAGGGCTGCAAGCCGGATGGGCGGGCGCATATAATCCGAAAACATCAGAAAGGTTGAACCAAACGGGATAATGCCTCCGGACAGCGCCAGGCCGTTTAAAATAGCGCCCATGGCGTGTTCCCGGATCCCAAAATGGATATTTTTCCCTGAAAACTGATTTTTCCCCAGAGAAGGCGAGCCCTTTATATAGGTCTTTGTCGAAGGGCAGAGGTCTGCAGAACCGCCCAAAAAGGAAGGCATGCGCTGGGCAATCACCTGCATCATATCCCCCGATGCCGTGCGGGTGGCAATTGAATCCTTCTTGATTGTTTGCAGTAACTCGAGTTCCAGATCAGCAGGAATTTCTTTCTTGAAAAAGGCGTTCCATGTCTGCGACAGATTGGGGTCGTCTTTGATATGTTTCTTAAATAAATCCTGCCATTGGGCATACTCTTCCTTGAGTTCGACGATACGACTCTGACATAGATGTCGTACTTCCTCTGGCACATAGAACGGGGAATTTTTCGGCCATCCGAGATTTTCCTTCGTTAATTCGAGTTCTTTCGCTCCCAGCGGTTCGCCATGAACGGATGCCGTATCCTGCTTATTAGGACTTCCCTTGCCAATATGAGTTCTAGCAATGATCAATGAAGGCCTCTCTTTTTCATTTCGTGCCGCTTCGATAGCCGCAGCAATTTCGCCGTGATTGTGACCGTCTATTTTAGTCACCCTCCAGTTATATGCCTCAAATCGCTTCCCAACGTCCTCGGTAAAGGTAATGGAAGTATTTCCCTCAATTGAGATCTGATTGCTATCATAAATATAGATAATATTGGAAAGTCCGAGATGACCAGCGAATGAAGCCGCCTCAGAAGTAATTCCTTCCATCAGGTCTCCATCACTCACTATACCGTAAATGTAATGACTAAGAATCGTTCTTCCCTCTTTATTAAATCGTTCCGCCAGTATTCGTTCAGCCAGCGCCATTCCTACCCCATTGGCAAATCCCTGACCCAGCGGGCCCGTGGTTACTTCTACTCCGGGAGTATGCCCGTATTCAGGGTGACCGGGAGTCTTGCTTCCAAATTGGCGGAATCGCTTTATTTCGTCCAGGGACATATCATAGCCAAAAAGGTGCAGTAATGAATACAACAACATGGAACCATGTCCGGCAGACAGGACAAAGCGGTCGCGATTGGGCCACTGCGGATCTTGCGGGCAAAATCGCAGAAATTGCATCCAGAGGACAAAGGCTATATCGGCACAACCCATGGGAAGACCAGGATGACCCGATTGTGCCTTTTCAACAGCATCTGCAGAGAGCATTCTTAACGTGTTTACAGCCAGATTCATTTTCTCTTTGTCTATTGTTTGTATTAACATTTATGATAATTCTCCTAATTTTTTTGATTTTAAAGTTGCGGCCTCAACGGCATTTATAACAGCCGATCTGAAGCCACCGTCTTCTAATGTGCTTATTCCTTCAATTGTAGTGCCGCCCGGCGAGGTTACGGCATCCTTTAACTGTGCCGGATGTTGTCCGGTTTCCAGGAGCATTTTTGCAGCCCCCAATACGGTTTGGGCCGCAAGGGTAGTGGCAATATCCCTTGGCAACCCCATCCTGACGCCTCCATCAGATAATGCCTCAATAAACATATACACATATGCAGGACCGCTTCCGCTCAGGCCTGTCACGGCGTCCAAATATTTTTCGTCCAGTTGAAATACCTTTCCAACAGAGCTAAACATAGCAGACACCAATTGCCCGTCTGCATGTGTAGCATGCTGACCCAAAGCGAAAGCCGTCGCTGATAAGCCAACCAAACAGGGAGTATTCGGCATTACCCGAATGACCCGAATGCCCTGTTGCAGTCTGGATTCAATACTTCGTATCGGTATACCCGCTGCAATTGATACCACTAAATGTTGTTGGATGATGCTGTTTTTTAAATCGTCGAGCATCGCGTTCACCATGTGCGGTTTTACCGCCAGTATAATAATATTAGCAAAGGAAGTGACGTCCCTGTTGTTTTGCGTAGTCTTTATACCGATCTCCTGACTTAATAGCCTACATCGTTCCGGAAGAACATCACTGGCAATTATACGGTTAGCTTCGCTCAGCTTGGCAGTAATAATACCCTTACAGAGCGCCTCTGCCATCTTGCCACCACCGACAAACCCTATCTTTTCTTTTAGCATGATGGACATTTCTCCAGTTTTTCCCCTTTATCCAGATGGAAGGACAAAGTCGCTGCCTTGTGCAGCCTAATTTAAATGTATAGGAATTTCAAACAAAGTAACAATTTAGTTCTACGGCTGGTTCAATCTTGCAGATTGAACCATATATTTGAACGATACTCTAAAGCTCGTGCTGTGAGACGGAATTATATCAAACGTTTCGGTTCAATCGAAGACGATTGAACCAGCGAAGGGACACAGGGTAAAAGTTGCCGAAGGCCTAATTCAA
>CAZBCT010000214.1:0-3146 GCA_964490485.1 uncultured Candidatus Brocadia sp.
TTTCCGGGCGCGTTTGGGCGGCGGACTCGCTGGCAGGCTGATGGATTGTTTTAAGTGTCTCAGCCTCTGGGTTGCAGCGCCAATGACTTTCTTTGTTTGCAGGCGACCACTGGATATGCTGCTTACCTGGCTGGCACTGTCCGGTGCGGCTTGTCTCCTTGAACGCATAGGTCATGAACCGGTAATAATTCAGCCAATGTCACAAGAAAAGGAAGGAGGTATAGAAGATGGGATGTTGCGGTCAGAACCGAACAATACTCAGGAACACTCCAACAGAGAAGAAAATGCCACCCGTCACACAACCCGTAGCTGATAGCAGGACGGCTCCCCATGTCGGCGGGCAGACTCAGGAACGAATGACGGCTACATCCCCTGCTGCTTACGCCGCCGTAATGCTCCACTATTTGGAAAGATCGCCCATTCTCGTGCACGGGCCGGCGACAGGTCGACCGTATGAGTTTTCAGGTGCTCGCCCAGATCAATCCGTTGATGTGCGTGACGCTGAGGCTCTTTTGCGTACCCGGTTTTTCCGCAAGACCTAATCCGGACAAATCGAAACGTGTAGTGTGGCTGGTTTACCCTGTTGGATAACGGATACCGACAGGAAACACCATAAAAATTCACAAGTTTTTTCAAAGTCATGTTACTCACTATAGTAAACGCATAAAGAAAGTTGTCATTGCGATGGCTCTAGCCAGAAGTAATTTCTTTAGTGGGATTGCTTCGCTGTAGCTCGCAATGACCAGCGCACGCCAACTTATTTAATACGTTTACTATAGGTCGTTCCAATATTCTTTGTTGATAATTCGGATACGTTTCACTTTGCCTTTTTTATATCCACCGATTTGCCCACCCTTTGTGCACCTCCAATACCTGCATAAGACCAGGATTCTGTCCATTCAAAAAAATTTGGGTCATTAGTTGACTTTTTCTTTATAAAGTGGTATATATCTTGTATGTTAAAAATCGTTCCCTCATCAAAATCCCTTATCCATTTTCCAGGAGTATAAAGGTATGAGTGCATTTTTATTAGACTCGATTACCGCTGAATATGTCAGGTCCATTGTCAGTAATGGTGTTTACGGCCGTGGGTACTCCTATTACAAAAGTGGCCGTGTGCGAAATCTCAGCTATGACAATCACGGAGAATTAACGGCGGAAGTCGCAGGCAGCGAATCAATGCCTTACTTTGTTTCCATCCTTTCGGATGAAGATGAAATATATGAAATGGATTGCGAATGTTTGTATGCCTCAGATGGAGAAGCATGCAAACACATTGTCGCTACGCTGTTAAAGTGGATTGATCAGAAAAAGGAGCCGCGAAATCAAAGGCAGTTACCGTTGCGGCAAAAAATGCTTTTTGACCCGGACGATATTTCCCCAAAAATCCTTCCCTTTTCTACTTACCAGCCTGGACCTGGGGATATTTTAAGCGAAATCTTTTCTGACTTTGGCCACTTCAACATCAAGGTGGATTTACTCAACGGCGGGCCACAACTCGAACTCAAGCTGGTTTCTCCTCATGGCAGTGGTGAAACGGTGCTCCACATTTCTGCAGAAAAAAGCCCGCATGTTTTTCAAAAATTAGCGAGATTCCCCGACAATACGGTAGAATTATCTGAAAAGGCAAGGAAGGTCAAGCTTTATAAGAACCCCCTCGTCCCCTATCTCCATGCAGATATTAACCCGGAAGGACACATAGAGTTATCGCCTGTCCTGAAACCAAAGGGTTCCGGCAAAAAGGAGGAACAGGCCGTCCGGTGGGAGCAATTGGAGGGGAACAGAATCAGTGAACAGTGGGTGTGGCAGAACAATTCCTACAGACCCATCGAGCCCATTTCTTATAACCTGAAACCCTATTTTAATAAACAAAAACCGCTTGTGTATAAAGAAAAGGCTGCAATTGATTTCCTCAGGCACGACCTCGACCCATTACTCAATGACGTTTCCTTTAAATCTTCTGAAAGATTACAATGCGTAGAGGTTCATGATAGCCCGGACGTTTCCCACGTGCAGGTGGAATCTTGCGATACGAATTGGCTCTGGCTGGACCCCACCTATACCGTAGGAAGACACACTGTCACTCTTTCTGAAATCTTGTCATGCCTTGATAAAGACCGCTGCATAAGGAAGGACATGGCCTATATAGAGATTCCGAAAGACATCATGGACCTCTGGCAACGTGGCAGCGGTATCGTCGAAAATGGACGAATCAAGATGCCTAAATTGGGATACCTGCGCACCCGCGCCGAATGTGGCAAGAAAGCAAAGGTAACCGCATGCAAAGAGACGCAAAACTTCTTGGCGAACTTCGACCGCATCACCCCGCCACAGCCTGCGCCAGCCGTTACTTCATACAAGGGAGAGTTGCGCACCTATCAGCGATCCGGGTATGACTGGCTCTGGTTCCTCCATGTAAACAATTTTAACGGTATCCTGGCCGATGAGATGGGGTTGGGGAAGACACATCAGGCAATGGTAATAATCCTCTCTGCGTTGCAAAGCGAGCCAAACGTGCCGAACCTGGTTGTCTGTCCCACATCTGTGCTGGACCATTGGAGATCCAAATTTCAGACCTATGCGCCCGAATTACCGATTGCCCTGTTTTATGGAAAAGAAAGAAATACCCTCCTTTCAGGCAACCTTCCCGCTGTTGTACTGACAACCTACAGCATCCTTTCCCGTGATGCAGATGTCCTTAACAAGATTTCGTGGAACTATGTTGTGCTGGACGAGGCGCAAAAGATCAAGAACCATAACACCCAGATGTGCAAGGCAACCAAGTTCCTTAACTCAAAACGCCGCCTGGCACTGACAGGAACCCCCATTGAAAACCGGCTGACGGAATTATGGTCGATCTTTGATTTCCTTATGCCGGGCTATCTGGGGAGCATAGATGACTTCAGAAAGAGATATGAGAACCCGATCACGAAATATCAGGACCATGAAAAACGGGAGGTATTAAAGAAGATCATCCACCCCTTCAAATTAAGACGGCTCAAGAAGGACGTTCTCACAGAACTCCCGCCAAAGTCTGAAGAGAAACGATATTGCACCCTGGCACCAGCACAAATTGTTATGTACAAAGACATCGTCAGCGAGCGGGGAAGTAAACTTATTGCAAAGCTCAAGGATGAAAGCCAGCC
>CAZBCT010000215.1:0-3141 GCA_964490485.1 uncultured Candidatus Brocadia sp.
TCGGAAAGCTATGGGAAAAACAACATTTGATTACACAGAATCCTGTGGTAAAAGAACAATTGAATGAAATACGCAATTTATCCGCGGTAAATAGCAGAAAGGTAATCAGGCAATCTGATAAAGAGGAGGGGCAGGGCATGAACAAATTCGGATAATTCAGGGATTGATGGATTCTTAAAAGGGTGATGTTATAAAGTATTTCAATTTTTTTCAGAAAGGGAAAGACGATGAAAAGGTTAAAAAAATTACTGGGATGTACTGCTGTAGCGGCATTGACGGGGATTGCGACAGCTCTTTGCGTCCCGGCTGTTTTTGCGGAAGAGGCAAAAAAGGCAGCAGACTGGAATCTGTCTCAGGAGGATCTGGAAGAGCAGGCGTTAATTGATGTCACCAATGGTGATGTTCTGGGCGTACGCGCGAAAGACGGCGCATGGGAGTTTCATCTTTACACGACCGATGGATATATAGAGATGACCAACGGCGAATTGGTCTGGGTCTTTGGTTATACCCATGCCAAGGACAGCTTTGAAAATGTGGGGGAAATAAAAACAAAGGAAGAAGCTGAACGATTGCTTGAGCCCGTTAAGGTGCCTTCAGACCCGCTACACCTCTTTGTTGGAGAAAAGGCGCGCATCGTCCTCCATAATACGGGGATGCATCATGCCGCTGAACATTCGGGAATTAATCACGTAGCACACACGATTCATTTCCATGGTCTGGACTTAGCGCCCGCGGTTGATGGCGTACCTTCTTTGCCCGTAGACCCTGTATTGGAACATAAATCTTTTACTTACGAAATAACTCCGCAACATGAAGGCTCGTTCATGGGGCATTGCCATGTGGATAGCTTCAATCATATTTTGGCAGGCATGTACTTTCCCATCATTATTCATCAGGACAGGACGAAAACCGCTTATGGGTATAAATATGACCGGGACTATACTTTGTTTGTCAGTGAATTATCCTCCACAGCAAATGAGCAATTGCAAGAATCTGGGGTTGTTCACGGGATACAAGACTGGAAGGCGGATTATTTCCTGATTAATGGAAGAACGTATACCGACAACCTCTTTCATCCACGTTCTGTAGTAAATGATCCACGTTCGAGGATTGTGGCATATGAGGATGAAACGGTTTTGATACGTTTTATGGCAATTGGTGCCGACCATGTCTTTGCATTCCATCCGCATGGTTATCACATGGAAGTAATCGCATTGGATGGAAGAAAATTAAAGAGTACATATGAAAAGGACACGTTGTGCATTGCCAGTGGTGAAAGGATTGACGTCCTGGTTAGGATTCCGCGCTTCGCCAGCCAAAGGAAATGCTTGTCCTGCAATCTTGGTGCAGGGGTAACGATCATGCACGATCATAATCTCCGGGGCATGGTCTCAACCGGCAAATATCCGATGGGTGCTTTGACGATCTTCGATGTAAGAGCGAAGGCGAAGGCGACAAAACCGGATGAACCTCTCGTCAAAGAAGGAAAACCGTATAATCCATTAGAACATTAAACAGATTGTGTAAAATTTCTTGTGGCCTCCCGCATGGGTTAAAGCATGTGGGAGGCTTTTTGTTTTATGCTTAGGTCATAACCATTTAACCCTTTGAAGAAGGTGGCTCCGATCCCTTGTGGTCGGCATTTTTGCGGGAGAAATCCACTCCCTAACCCCCGCCAGCAGGGGACAATACCCGTGCTACGGATTTCGATTCGTTTGGAAAGGAAATAATAAACTTGTCAAATGGAAAACTTATTTCCTGAGTAGGGGGACAAACCGTACGGGAATAATAGACTCTTTTACGACCTTTGAGGATGCATCCTTGGTAATCAGCATGAGTTCTTGTACTGCATAGACACCACCCACAGGGATGACCATGCGTCCACCAGGTTTCAGTTGATCAATCAGGGGTTGTGGAATATGCTCGGCGGCTGCAGTAACAACAATGGCATCAAAAGGAGCATGTTCAGGCCATCCTTTGTAACCGTCACCAATCATCACCTCAATATTATCGTACCCCAGGGTTTTTAACCGCTTCTGGGCATCTTTCCCCAGTTCTTCCACAAGCTCTATCGTATAGACTTGCTTTACCAGTCTGGCAAGAACAGCGGCCTGATATCCGGAACCCGTACCCACTTCGAGCACAACATCACCGACACCTGTCTGTAATAATTCCGTCATAAAGGCAACGATGTACGGTTGTGAGATTGTCTGACCAAAACCGATAGGAACCGGTTGATCATAATAACTGGAAAAACGAACTGTTTCAGGGATGAACAGGTGCCGGGGCACGGATTCCATAGCTTCCAGCACCCTTTTGTCCTTTATCTCCCGGTACGCAATCTGTTCTTCCACCATGCGTTTTCGCTGGCGTGTAAAGGCGTCTTCGTCCATTACAGATTTTGCATCACCCATGGCTGAAACCTTATTTTTATTACAAATCAACTGGGTAACACAAAAGATCATAGCAATCGTACATGAAATAATAAATACTACCATGCTTATCTTCACAGAATTTTTTCTACTGAAAAAATCTTAATAATCACGAGGTTTTGCGGTCCAAAGCAGTGGCGTATTGCAATACGCCACTGCCTTGGGAATTTTCAAATAACGAAACGGTTACTATCCTAACCCAAACGAACCAAATGCGTAGTGCGGATGTTGTCCCCCGCTGTCGGGGGTTACGGAATGGATTTCTCCCGCCAGAATACCGACCACAAGTGTTCGGCACTATAATTCTTGCTAAAAATGTCAAAATATTTTTTTGCAAGATACTCCTTTGTGCTGATTTTCCAACAGGAATAGTTCATGGCGTAACAACGATAGAAACATCCCTTCTCTCATATACTTCGCCAATGATACTCGCCATCAGGACACCCTTCTCCCTGAGCTTTTTACAGAGTATTTCCGCCTTTTCTTTTGAGAGCGAGATAAGCAGACCACCAGAAGTCTGCGCATCAAATAAGACATCAACCAACTCTTCCCGCACCGAAGAATCTATCCTGATGTCATCTTTCAAATATTTCTTGCTAAGTTTTGATACCCCCGGTACCAATCCCATCCTGACATAGCGTTCGCAACCTTCAAATATGGGTATGCGTCCGGCAAAGAAGGATAGCGTTACCTTGCTGGCCTCCGCCAT
>CAZBCT010000216.1:0-3117 GCA_964490485.1 uncultured Candidatus Brocadia sp.
CAGGTTGGTTAGACACGCACCATGCACCTGCTGAGGAAGTTGAGTACATCAACAGGAAGATAAAAGAACTCGGCTGGACAACGGGGCATGATGGTCATCACGGTGATCCACACGATCACGATGAAGCAGCAAGATCAATGGGGAAGACGCATTAATTTGTAATCTTTTTTCCCCGTAGGTAGTAGTGAATGAAAGGAAGCTGTGCGATATTTGCACAGCTTCCTTTTTTTATTATAAAAGGATTGAAATCAGAGAAGTTTTAAATATACTTAGAAAACAAATCTTAGTTAATTGTATTTTAATTATACTTGAGTGGAGAAGGATATGAACTTGTACAAGCACGTATTTTGTTTGTTATCGCTGACGATGTTTTGCTTGCCTCTGGCTTGCGAGAAGGGGAAAACCCATCTTGAGGTTGCCAATGGCCTGGTGAGGGAGAATAAATTAGATGAGGCATTGTCAGAATATTCAAAGGCCATAGATGCCAACGATGATATGGCAACGGCCTATTATGGCAGAGGGGTTGTATATTTTGAACAGGGCAAGCTTGAGGAGGCAGCGATTGATTTCAGGAAGGCAATTGATATTAAATCGAATTACCTTGAGGCTCACAAGAAGTTGGCAGAGACGTTTGTTAAGATTGGAGCACCAGACGATGAGTTTCAGAAGCGATATAAGGCGATTGATAGTGATCCTGAAAACCCACTGACTTATGTAGATCTCGGTGTTTTTTTACACAAGCTTGAAAAGGATATCGATGCCATTGCTCAATACAAAAAGGCATTGGAACTCGATCCGGAAAACCCGTATATTATTTTTAATCTTGGAGTAGGTTATCTGGACATGGGTTTATATGAGGATGCAGAAACCATGTTTAAGAAGGCCGCAGAAATTAATCCCTCCTACGACAATGCACACTATAATCTGGCGGTAGCACTTCACAAGCAGGGAAAGGTTGATGAAGCTAAAAAAGAACTCAACAAAACGCTTGAGGTAAATCCTAAATACTCTAATGCTTATGTTGTCTTTGGTTTGATTAGTCTTACAGAAAAGAAGTTTGAAGAAGCTATTGCTCACTACAATAAAGCGATGGAGATAAATCCGGAGAATCTTGACGCCCGTTATCAAAGGGCAATCGTTTTTGCTTTACAGCAGAGGTATGACGAGGCATTGGCTGATAATTTGGCAGTACTGGAAAAAAATCCTAAATATGTGAATGCAGCATATAATGTTGGAGTGATCTATCACAGGACGGACCGTCTCGACAAGGCAATGGAATGGTATGACAAGATAACAAAAAAGATCGAACCGCTTTACGAAGATGCCTATTACAACCGGGCACAACTCTATTCAATGAAAGGGGATCACAGCAAGGCCTACAGCGATTACCTCTCCTATGCATATATTACGAAGTGGAGGACAGGAAAAGATCCTGCGGTGGTCTATAAACAGGATGAGATAAAAGAGATGTTCTTGTCTTCGGTTCCTGCCTTAAAAGGTCAGATAAAGGATCAGGAATTGGAATTAAAATCGAATTGATATGGTAAAAAGAATCTCGATTGCAGGAGTTATTACTCTGTTGCTTTCTCAGCCTTGTGGATTTACAAAAGAAGTCTCCTTGTCCGGCGATAGACATCTTGACGATGGACGCGTGGATGAGGCTATTCATGAGTACGAAAAGTTGCTACAAAAAAACAAAAAGCAACCGGAGGTTTATTTTAAACTGGGAAATGCCTATTGCAAAAAAGGGAATCTGGAAAAGGCGTTAGAGTCGTTTACGATAGCGACCCAACTCAAACCGGATTATGCTGAGGCTTATCAAAGGATGTCTGAGGTAAGCATACAGATCGGAGTACCGGAGGACGAGCTTAAGGTTTGCCTGAAAGCAGTGCAAAAAGACCCTAATAATGCAGATGCTCATCTTCAATTAGGCATGATTTATTATAAACGTAATCATTCTGCTGAAGCAAAGAGGGAATACGAAACAACGATAGGACTCGATCCTAAGAAGGCAGAGGCATATTTTAACCTCGGTGTTTTGTACCAGGATGTTAATAACCACGATAAGGCGCTTGAAATGTATAAAAAAGCGATTGCGGTATCACCGAATTATGACAAGGCGCACTTTAACCTGGGAATTGCTTACTATCAGACAGGGCACATTGAGGAATCAATTTCTGCGTATAAGCGAGTTCTTGAAATAAATCCGAAGTATGGTGATGCGTATGTGAATTTGGGCATTGCCTGTTTTGTTAACGGATGGTATGGTGATGCCATCGAAGCGCTAAGGAAGGCGTTATCGCAAGGTTCAAACCCTGCCAGGATTCATTATTATCTCGGTAATGTTTATCATAAGATCGATAAAACGGACATGGCGATTGTTGAATACAAAAAAGCGATAGAGGCCAATTCAAAATTGGTTGCTCCGCATTATAATTTAGGTATTATTTATCTGAAAAAGCAAATGGCCGATCAGGCCATAGAGGAATTTACCAGGGTGATCATCCTTGACCATGATTATGCCAATGCCTATTTAGGCCGAAGTAAAGCCTATGAGTTGAAGTATGATAGGGTGAACGCGCAGAACGATTACAATTCTTACCAGCATGCCAAGTCGGCCTTTGCCAGGATTTACAAAGAAGAAAATCTGTCCGCCTATTATGAAGGCTCATATCCTGATAGATAAGTGGGGCTGTATCTATGGTAACACTTAGTGTACGGTTTTGTCCTTGTCTTCCGGTTTACTAGCTTCTTTGACGGTTCCATCGGTTTCTGCTGTATGATCTTTTGCGCATCGGAAGCCAATGCTTTTGTTTCGGTCGTCTGGTTTTCCAAATATCCTTACCGCACAGCGCATTTTATATGCGTAGGGGGCAAATAAAGACGCCCCTTTGATTATCCGCAAGCCAGTGCTCGTTTCCGGTCCTTTAGGATTTATGCTTGGGCTTGTATGGTAATATTCCGGATGATACCAATCGTTGCACCATTCTGAGATGCTGCCGATTAGATCGAGGCACCCATAGACGCTTGCTCCGTATTCAAAACTTCCAACAGACAATGGCGCATCAGGGCCGACATTGCTTCGTTTGGCATCCCACACATTGCCCCAGGGAAATC
>CAZBCT010000217.1:0-3104 GCA_964490485.1 uncultured Candidatus Brocadia sp.
GTGCAAAGGAAACGTAGAGCACGTCTCCTTCCGCATCATAATTGATTTTAGTATCCGACATTCTTTACTCCTCAAAAGACTGAAAATAAGCAGTTGTTACAAATTTTTCTTCCCCTACCGTACCATCCGGTTCAACAGGCCAGCGAAAGCGAACCCAGACAATCAGGTGAGTATTATCATCAGGCAAGCCCGCGAAGAATCGGTAATATTGGTAACTATTGGGGTCATAAGGATTCTGTCGGCGGCGACCCGAACGAATGGTCTCTTTGACATATTCTAAACAAGGCTCGACTTCCGGATGATTGTCGGGATCGATAATATGCGCCCAGCGTTCATGGGTTAAATAAATTTCGTTGCCAAAACGGTCCCGTTGGCTCCATAATTTACCCTTGGGCATATCTGCTCCCCCGGAGATCGCTAAAAGACCCGAAGGAGTTTACTTATTATAATCTCGGAAGGCAAATTCTTTTTGCAAGGACAAGAGCAGCCGGGAGGCAGGCCAGTAAAAAGAAAAATCATCCGAAATTTGCCGAAAGTTTCCGGCAATGGATTCTGAAAACCCCATGGGGTTTTGAGTAAAAGCCCATGGGGTTCTGGGTAGAAGCAACTCACCTATTCCCCAAATCAGCGGCTTTTTTCCGGGGAAAGAGCAATGATTTCTTAACCTCAGGAGGGGTTCATTCCTTTTTTTCGTAGCTCACCTTGCTCAATTTTTCCCTTAACAGTCTCCCGGGGCGGAATCTAAGGCGGTTGGCAGTGATATTTCGGGCGCTAACTTCCTCCCGGCTATCCGAGGGCGCGCTTTGAATGCCCAGGCTGAAGCTGCCCAATTCGCCTAAGCGAACAATTTTTCCATCGGCGAGGTGTTGGGGGATGACCAGCAGCAGCGCTTCCAATGCCGCCATTACGTCGGGGGTGCTCAGGGTAGATATCGCCGCAATTTGATTGGCCAGGGTGCGCAAATCCACCGCCCCGTTGCTTTTGGCGTGGGCGTAATATTTGCGAGGCTCGCCGGGATTGCGGGGGTTGGTTTTTTCGATGACGATGAAGGGGACGGGCATAGGATGAACCTCCCTTGTAGAAATGTAAGGTTAAATCTTGCTTTGATTCTGCCCTGCGAAACGGCTTTGCAGGGTAGATTCTTTGGTATTTCGTCAGGAGGCGGGGGGAGCTTTAGGGGGAGAGAAAAAAAGGGAGGAAAATGATTTTTCTTTCAATATTTTTGGGGGAAAGGTTAAGTATATGATGTATGGAGAATATGAAGTCGAGTTTCTTAAAAAAAAAATTTCACAAAGGTATTGATAGATATGTTTTTCCTCTCTATATTTTTAACAAATTTAACTGTCAAAGTAGGAGTTGGGTATCTGGCTGTTAGAGATATAATGTCTTTTTGGGTGGTTGTTCAGCACATATTAATTAATCAAATATTTATCGTATTTAATGACTTGGTTGGGCATCGTGGATGAGTAAAATATTTCACCCTTAAAAAATATCCTTCAAAAGACTTGTGTGACAAATACTTTACATCGGTGTGGAAAAAATGGTTTTGTGCTACTTTGTTGGCCTTATTTCTGGATATGAGTTGCTTTCGATCAGAAAGAATTCTTCGGGGTTGGATATTTAGTGCCGACGGAGGATTTATGTTATGAGGCTGTTAAATATAGGTAATGCAAGGAGATCATTATGGAAAAAGAGTTAGCTCATTTTTCGTTATCTATTGATGAGGCTAGGGAAGTTGGTAGTATATATGGCTTGGAAGAAAATTCTGATCGGAATTTACCAACATACTTTAATGATTTACATAGTAGCATCAAAAATGATATAAATGCACAATTTAAAAAAATGATTGATGCAGTAGAACAACATAAGAAGGTGGCTGAGAAAGAAATAGTCGATCTTCAAAAAGAAATTATGCCGGCGAAAGAACGGGCGGACGCGCTTCGTGCAGAAGGCATAACCCAAACTATTTCAGGCTACTTGGTTTGGGCTGGCTATGTCACCTTTGCAGCAGCAGCCTGGTCTATTATAGCCTTGTTGGAGACCAATGTACTGAGAAACTTAGATCCTGTAAAAGATCTATTAAGTCTTATTTTGCTTTCTTTTAGTGATTTTATCGCTAGTATCCCATTTTATAGTCAATTGGTAATGTTTGTTGTAGTGGCATTGGTATTTAATTGGTTGTTGAGAACTTACCTAACTGTGTTAAAAGTTAAAAAGTTCAGAGATAATAGGTTGATTGAAGCAACGGAAAAAATTCAACATTTATTGATTCTTTTACTAATAATTTTAATGTTTGGATTTTTGGGTATTTCTATAAAAGCAGGCAATATAGCTTTATTGGATGCATCACATTATGTTGTTGGAACAGGAGTGGCGGTAGTAACTACAAGTATTTTAATTTTATTCTTCTATGTGATTGGTGCTGATAAAAATAAGTTAATCCTCTCAAAAAGGGCAACCTATTTTTTAATCTTAATCGCAGTCTTAAGTATTTTTTCATTGGGATTTTTTCCATTGTTACGACCTTCTGAAGGATCTGTCCTTTCATTAACCTTACTTGCCATATATTTGGTAATTTCTTCATTCTGTTTGGCAAACGGACTCGTACAGACTGGTATTTTCCGTGATGAGTTTAAAAAAAATCGTAAAGTTAAAATTCAAAGAGAGATCATTGAAGGTATGAAAGATAAGATTGCTGAGTTACATAGTGAGTGTAGGAGTGAGATTAATGAAACTGAAAAAGAGTACTTTCATATTAACACACAATTTTTAGCTGCATTTGATGCAGCCCGTTTATTACTTTATTGTGATCAGCATTGGAAGAAAAATCTGAAAAAGCAAAACCTACCGATGGGAAGTTTGCCATCTGAATAATTTTTAGGAGATCACAAAATGAAAAACATTCTTGATTTTTTCAAAAAAAATCAAATAAACGGATCCAAGACTACTGAAGCCATTTCTAACGGCAATGATTTAATAACCGTCGATGCAGATAGATATAAAATTCCTCAAGAATTCATAAAACAAGTTAATGAATTTACCGCTAGGCTGTATCCGCTCGGTGAACTACATATTCCTTTTCTGCACGTGAATGCGTAATATGC
>CAZBCT010000218.1:0-3069 GCA_964490485.1 uncultured Candidatus Brocadia sp.
ACCAAACAAATTCCCGATTTCTTGATTATTGAAAATATTCCTTCGCTTATTTCCCCACTATAAGGCTTGTCCTCGCGAAAACGGGGATGTGATAGTGAGCACCTTTAAATTCTATACGCCATTTTCTTGTCACAACAAATAAGATAGCACAACCACCTTTAATCACCAACAATTTAAGCGTTACTCCCTTATTCCTCCGCGGCATTCCTCCACTGCTAGCAACGGGGAAGTTCTGCAGGGTGCTGTTGATAATAGAGTGTCAACTCCTCATAAAGCTCCGGGTGCTTTCGCTTAAGTTGTACTGCCTTTTCAAAGAAACATTCCGTCGCCACAGCAAAAAACTCCGCAGGATTTTTGGCACCATACTTATCTAACACCGTCCGCCGGCCATGTGCGGCATCCTGCTGTAAATGCACATACTCCATACCAAGCACACGCGCCCACGCAACGTACATCGAGCGACGAGGCAAAATAGGTGATCCGTGAGCTTCGCCACCCTCCTGGTCCAACTGATGGGCAAACTCGTGAAGCACAACGTTATGGCCGTCATGGATATCGGATGCCCCACGCAATACGTCGTCCCATGATAACACAACCGCCCCGTGATGCCACGATTCGCCAAGCCGAACCGAATCACCCTCGATCACAATTCCATTACCCATTGACTCGCTCACATGTGCAACATATATGCTGGGGTAGACCAATATTGATTTCATTGTCGGGTAGTAGTCTGTGTCACGGTGGAGCAGGAGCAGACACGCTTGTGCAGCAATGGTAACTCTGATCTCATCAGTCACCTGCAAACCCTGGCAGCCTTCAAAACGCTTCTCGTCAAGGAAGACCTGAACGTGGCCTTGAATCTCCCGCTGATCAGCTTCAGGCAAGCAACGATAGAATGGCACATTACGCTCGATGATTTTGAGCCATGATGGGGGCAATGGAATAGCACGCAAACGATCGCGCCGTCGTTGTTTAAAACTGAACATGCTTAAGTTCCTCAATCCCCCATATTTCTTCCAGAATATTGAATCGGAATGTTATTACTTTCCACTCTGGTGATTTTTTGCCATAGGCATAAACCTCAATCTCAAACCTTTCCGACATTGGTCCCAAAATCTCCAGGAATGAGATACGATCACCGTCGTCAGCAAAGATCTCCCTTCGCTCATTTTCTCACGATAAGGCTTGTCCTCGTGAAAACGGGGATGTGATAGCAAGCACATTCAAATTCTATACGCCACGATCTTGACATGGCAGACAAGATGGCAAAATGGGCTACTCGTGTCAACAATATAACCACTAATCAAGGGTGACCCCTTCTCCATTTATGCGACCCTTGCCGCGCTGAGAGTGTAGAAAGTTTCTGTTCTGCATCTTTTATTATAATTCGTCATCTTTGCCACGAATTCTGACTTTTGTTTCTTCAACAATCCACAAATGTCGTGTTAGAAGCTCACGGTTAAAAAGAGGGAGAATACTACCAAATACTTTAATGATGTGACTCTTTGCCTGGGTTCTAACCCTTAAAACTATAATCCCTGAAAAATCTTCAGGCGCATACGCTCTAATATCGGAAAAATCTGTATCCAAAGTGACAAGGGCACGATGTTCACTTTTACACACATTGACGAGAAAAGGGTCCTTTGCACCTTGTAATTGTTGATTATTTACCGTTTTTGCGTCATAACCAGCATCATTTAGCAGTTCCGCAATTTCAATCGGTAGATTTTCGTCTATCTTAAACTGCATGGCAACTTATTCCGGCACAGATACCAGTCTTTCACGAGACAATTCAGCAGCATAGGATATGGCTGCTTTAATATCTTCAAATTTCAGTGAAGGATAACTTTTTAAAATTTCATTCTCATTAATGTCTTCTGCCAGGTTGTCCAGTATAACCGATACCATAATACGAGTCCCTTTAATACAGGCTTTTCCATGGCATACAAGCGGATCAACGGTTATTCTTTCTCTCCAATTCATATTAAACCTCTTTTCAAAACGTTTACTGGTAGAACTGCCAAGCCTTTTGAGATGGCTTTGTTTCTTTGTATTCACCTACTCAAGCTTTATTGTATGCCTTGGTGATTCGGGGCATTCAGAACCTATAGGCTGAAGATAGACACCAGCTTCACTCTCTTCTGAGCATCCTTCCATTTTTAGGGCTCCGGGTAAAGCTCCCGTTCCACAAATTTCATCATCATCTTTAGCCCAGAGAATAAACTATCCCTCCTGTGTTTGCGCATTAATTCCAGGTAGAAAGATCATAATACTTGCGTCTAAAAGATCGTCAATGTCCCAAAAGAGGGGGCCATGGGATCACCCATTAGTGATTTTATTCCTTCTAATCGTTTAAGAATTTCATTGTCTTTCGATATTTGTGATTTCATAATCGTTACTCGCCGACTTATGGAAGAATAACCAAGACCAAACGAATTGCCGATTTCCTGATTATCATACCACCCAGTGTTCCATAGAAGACAGCAAAATTGGCTACTCTTGCCGACAATATAATCATTAATCAAGGTGATTCCCTGGCACCCGCGATTGCTCAATTTTTGGCAGATGGTGACGACCCCGCATGGCTGCTGTTAATGCATCACCCTTCTTTTTTTAGCTGCGCCAGCATCTGTTGAAAAGCCAAAAAATCAGCCTTATTTGCCAGTACCAGCAAAACATCACCGCTTTCTATAACCATATCTCCTGATGGTATAACAAATTTACCTCCCCGACAAATAAGCACAATAAGACATTTTTCCGGGATGTCTAAATCGCCGATCCGCTTACCAACCACTTCGGAATCAAACGGAACAATAACATCTATCATTTCGGCATCGAAAGCCGCTGTCTTTTCGAATTCTATGGGATAACTCGTCTTGTTTGCCAGAGGAACATCCAGCTTCAATATTCTGGAAAGTACCGGAATAGAAGTTCCCTGGATAAAAACTGACGTAATAACGACAAAAAATACGATATCAAAAATAGTATCTGCCTGCGGAATACCTGCCATAAAAGGAAATGTCGCCAGGATAATCGGGACTGATCCACGAAGACCAACCCAGGCAATCA
>CAZBCT010000219.1:0-3056 GCA_964490485.1 uncultured Candidatus Brocadia sp.
TATTGATATCTGTTTCCTGCTTAATCCGGGAGATAAGGAGGTCGATTTTTTTCAGATACCTCTGCATCTTTTTGTCCGTATCCACACCCGATGCAATAAGACATGCCTGATCAAATGGTATGTCCAACCTCCCGTCCTGAATATCATTCAGTAACACTGAGTCGAGATTGTTATTTCCTTTTGCCCCCGATTCCTCCAGCTTTTGGACGGAATGGCAGCCGGCAAAAACTATAAACAATAGCACGAAAAATCTTTTGATCAAGGGATAATATTTCACCGGTTAACCTATCCTGGTTTTAATCTCAGCAAGTAATTTTTCCTGACTAAATGGTTTTTCTAAAAAGGTCAGGTTGGGATCGACATCAAATATTGACTTATAGGCGCGAGACGAAAAACTGCTGGCGATAATAATAGGGATATTGACATATCCCGGATTTGATTTTAATTGTTTCAGAAAATCTTCCCCTTTCATCTGGTCAAGCAACAGATCCAGAATAATGAGATCGGGCTTTTCATTTTGTATCATTTCGAATGCCTGTACCCCATCGATAGCGCGCCGAACGGCGTAGTCCGTATTTTCCAGCATCATTTCGTAAAAAAAGAAAAACTCATCCTCGTCCTCGACGATGAGCAATTTTTTACCCAAGGTGTTCGCTCCTTATCTCCATTCGTAAATTATACGGTATCCTGGCAGGCAATTGGCAGAATAAATTTAAATGTGGAACCCATTCCACGCCCTTCACTCTCTACCCACAGGGCGCCTTTGTGGGCATCAATGATGTTTTTACAGATGGCAAGACCAACCCCGGCGCCGTCAATTCTTGGCCGTTCCTGAAAAAACCTTTCAAACAATTTCCCAAACTGGTCTTTTGGTAAGCCAATGCCAATTCCGGTATCTTTTACTGCGAATTCGATGAAAGTATTCTTTTGCTCTAAGAAAACGTGAATCTCTCCTCGTTCCGTATATTTTATTGCATTGTCGATGAGATTGGTCACTATCCGTTGAATTTCGTCCTTATCGCCAATGATCCCGGGTAGTTTCTGATTCACATGATTAATTAATGCTAATCCTTTTTTTTCGGTCAAGAGTCTCATGCCGGCGGTTATTTGTAAAACCAATTCGTCCATCTGGATGAGTTCCTTCCTGAATACCAACCTGCCCGATTCCAAAACAGAGAGGTCGAGAATACTGCCGATCGTCTTTCGCAACCGCTGCAAGCTGTTACTAATGATCTTGCCGAATTTATCTTCCTTAGCGCGGTCAATATGCGGTTTTTTAACTTCTGCAGACCAAAGATCAATTGCCATCTGCACCTGTGCAACCGGTGATTTCAGTTCATGCGATACATCCCGGATCATTTTGTCCTTCATCTGATCGAGGGTTAATAATTCCTTATACGCCTTTTCCAGATTGCTGCTTTGCTTTTCCAGTTCCTGATTTATACGGGTTAAATCTTTTGTCCGTTCATCCACCGTTTTTTCCAGGTTGGCGGTATATTCCTTCAGTATTTGCGTTTTTTCTTCCAAGAAACGGGCCATTTTATTGAATGAATTCGACAACTCTCCGATCTCATCAGAGGAGGTAATTTTTACCCGTTTGCTGTAATCGCCTTCTGAAATGCTTTTGGTTACTTCGGTAAGGTACAAAATGGGATCAGATATCCTTTTCCCAAAATAGAAGGCGAAAGAGACAACTGCAAGGGTAATCAGAATAATGATCGGAGCTACGATGGTATGCAGTCGCTTCACCGGACCGTAGCCTTCATTTACGTCGATTTCTGCAATAATACCCCAGTCCAGTTCCGGTATCCATTGCCAAAAGCCCAGCACCTTTATTCCCCGGTAGTCACGGTAGCCCTCAGCGTCATGGCCCTTTTTGCCTTTTGTACACTCCGCAGCGCTTCGGGTGAGTTCTTTTGTCTCAGAGTCCACCACCTGAAGTTCAAGCGTGGTTCTTTGCTGGACAAGTCCGGCATCCTTAAGGTATTTTAAATACTTTGATTCAGAGAGCATGAAGCCGTCTTTGTTTATCAGATAGGTCTCCCCGGTTTCCCCCAAACGAACGCTCTTCATGAGTTTGCCGAGTTCCATCACGTCGATCCTGAGACATACTGCGCCGATAACTTTGTGTTCGTAGACTACCGGAGTAGTAATATAAAGGGTTGGCAGGCCATGTTCGAGCTTTCCGTATTCATTTTCCAGGGGAATTACTGATGGCATAATGGGTGAAACGAACGTAACACCGCTTATTGCCATCTGGAAAAACTCGAATCCGGCCACATTGGTAATTACCTTTCCCGTCGATGTAGTAACCTTTAAATCACCAAAGCGGTCACAGATGAAAATTTCCTTATATCCGTAAACCTCTCTGAGGGTGTTCAAATGGTGCAGAAGGCGATAAAAATTTTCACTTCCCTCCGATTTATAGATTACGCCGGGCACGTTGGGATTTTCAGCAATAATTTTGGCATCGGCCTTTCTTTCGTTGATCCATCTCACAATAAGTTCCGCCTGTTTATGCCCGATCCCTTCCAGGTTTTGTATCAACGCGTCCTGTAAGGCCTTTTTTTCCGTCGGATAAACGAATACCCTCATAATAAAAATGGGGAATACCGAAAGAAGGATAGAAGAAATGATAATCTTCGTTTTGATGGATCGATACGAAGGAATACGAAACTTGTCTGAGACATGAGGGAAGATTGTTTTCAGGTTTAGGAGTTTTTGCAGGACCTGTTTTATAATAGTATTCATGAATTGACGAACAGATTCTAGGTACTTCTCGAGTTAGTCCCCTTTAGCAAAGGGGGATTTAGGGGGTTATATTTTTTATAGCATCTTTTTCGACAGAGTTATTTACAACCCCCTGCGTCCTCTTTTTTAAGGGATAATTTAAGGCATAGGAATTTCAAAGTTGAGATTCTTCGGTCGTTTCACTCCCTCAGAATGACAGATAATGCGAAAAATGTCATTCTGAGCGGAGCGAAGAATCTAATTAAAGATATAGGAATTTCAATCTTTTGTAATTCCCCTCTAGAAAGAGGGGATTAAGGGGTGTG
>CAZBCT010000220.1:0-2999 GCA_964490485.1 uncultured Candidatus Brocadia sp.
TTCATACCCAAACTGGCAAATGCTTCGCCCCTACTTTTCCAAAAAACTAAATTGTTACGATCCTTTTTTTATTCTTGACATAACGGACATTTTCGGAATAAGATGAATATCATTTTATGAACCATCAAAATTAAACAAAAGCATCGTGATAAAGGCAAACCCTGAGTAATCAGGGGACGCAAAGGAAAGGGTCTTTAAACCCACAGGGAAGTAGTTGAAGACGCCGATGGAAGAAGACAGCCTTACTGCCGAAGATGTTCTTGATGAATATCTTTTCAGTAAGGCTTTTTTGTTTTTAGGAAACAAGAACGATGGTGACTTATAATTGTGAACAGTGATATCCCATGAAAGTCGAATATCTAAAAATGATCGGTCTTGGTACAAAAGGGTTAGATGGTATCGATGGGAGCATTCTCATTTTTTATTTTTCATTCTTTCCAGGTCGTCTTTCTTGTATTTTTTTATAATGGTATCATAGGTGCCGTTATATTTCGTGCATCGTATTTTGAGCATATTATTGGCATTTTTGATATACCACCAGGCTTCTGATCGTTTCAGCCTTGTGTAGCTAATGAATTTATTGGCGCTTTCAATGGCACCGCTGCCAATGTGATACCCTCCACGCCTGGCAGAATCGCAATCCATCTTTGCACCATGATGCATCAGATAGCGAGAAAACTTGTCAATAATGTCCTGTACTTCCTGTGCGCCATAGTTCATCCATAACCACTCCATTGCCACTCCATGATGACAAGCAGCCTGAAACCTATGGGTATGCCACCCCTTTAACCATTCGTTGTATAAGGCAGACTCATATCCCGATATCATCACCATACAGGGAAGGGATTTTAATACTTCCAACAGTTCGATGTGTTCTTCACGACTAGAGTCATAGGTATAGAGTCGTTCATCCTTTTTCCTTGTCTCGCGCAGATATGGTGGGTCGCAATACACCAGTTCTTTGCCGGTAAAACGATAACTCCTCAGGTAATCAATTGCATTTTCCAGGCAATCTCTTTTTCAAATACCAGCATACCACACCCATAAAACAGTCCTCTGCACCTGATTCGTAGATGACAAAGTAATTTGACACTTCCAGCATATTATGATATTATCAAACACGGTTTTTTGCATTAATTCATGAATATTTTTATCAAAAATGGAGAGAATCTGCATTGGCAAAGGAAAAACAGGTTATCGTAGGTTCCAGAGGCAGTAAACTTGCGCTTATCCAAACGAATTGGGTCATATCAGAGCTTAAAAGGTTGAATCCCGGATGCGAATTTCAGATCGAAAAAATTTCTACTAAGGGTGACAAGATAACCGATGCCCCCTTATCACGTTTAGGCGGAGTTGGTCTCTTTACCAAGGAACTGGAAACGGCATTAATGAAGGGCAAGATTGACCTTGCCGTCCACAGCGCCAAAGACGTGCCAACGGAGCTCCACGAAGGATTAATGATCGGCGCTACACCCAAGCGTGAAGACCCCCATGACGCACTGATCAGTAACAACAATGCCAATTTGGAAAAACTGCCTGATAATGCACGCATTGGCACCAGCAGCCTTCGAAGAAGGGCGCAATTACTTGCTTTCAGACCTGATTTCAAAATCTTAGATCTACGGGGCAACTTAGATACCCGGCTCAAAAAACTCGAAACGGACGACTTGGACGCCATTGTCGTTGCCCACGCCGGATTACGAAGACTGGGCTATACAGGACCGATTAGTCAGATTATACCGTTCGATATTATGCTTTCTGCAGTAGGACAGGGGTCTCTGTGTATTGAAATCCGAAAAGATGACGAACGGGTTTTAAAAATCGTTTCTGGTCTTAACGACACGCAGACCAGAATTGCCATAGAAGCAGAGCGTGCCCTGCTTGCGAAACTGCAAGGCGGGTGTCAGGTGCCTATCGGGGCATATGCACACATAGAAAAAAATGAGGTATTCCTTGAGGCGATCATCTGTACCGTGGACGGTGACCATGCCATCAGGGACAGTCACAGCGGCCATTCTACTCAAGCTGCAAAGTTGGGAGAAGAACTTGCCGAAAGAATGCTGGAAAGCGGCGGCAAGAGGATACTCCATGAAATTCGCCAGGAATTTCAGACACGCGTTGACCACATGTAAAAACTCCCCTTTTGCAAGGGAGGGGCGAAGCATTTGTTGTTAAAAGCGGGAGTAATACTTATCCCCACCAATTTAAACAAATGCTTCGCTCCTGCGCTCCAAATAGTAAAACAAAAAAGCCCATGATAATTTACATCATGGGCTTTTTTTATGAATCTATTTCAACTAATTTATAATCGTTCTGTAACTCCTATTTTGTCAGAGTCACCTTCTCGATACGTCCTTCCCGGCGCAATCTGGCTGCCTCTGATTGAATCTTCGTAAACTCCATCATCATAGGCGCCTGACCCCACCACCAGGATACGTCCTGCTGGACGTGAGCAGTACCTTTATAGCCCTGCAGTTTGTACCAAAACCATAACCGATTGTACATGTTCTCGATATTGGACGGATTATCCTGCTGTTGTAAGAACATACCATACACACCAAGAATTGGCCCTACTACCGGGAACTTGCCCTTCAAAGTCTTAAAGGCATTATAAATAGGTTCACCGAGGAATGCCGGACTCAGATGCTTCTCAATCCCGTCGCTTAAAGGATACGGATCTCTGTCCGCAGCACTGGGATAAAGATAACCATCTGCAATCAAGTCTTCAACAACCTTCTGCGCCCTATCCGCCAGGGTGTGTGCCTGGAACATAAACTCATCCAACGATTTCAAATAGGTATCGGCAAAACGGTCGCTGTGACACTTGGCACAGACCTCTAACCAGTACGACCTCTTTGCAACATTTTCTTCCGAATAAATATCGATTTTATCAGGAATAATGTTAATGCCGTACGGATAATCCTTCAAAGATGAAGTATATTCAAGATTCTTCGGCGGTATCGTACCCATACGCCAGATGCCCTTCATAACCGGATTGT
>CAZBCT010000221.1:0-2980 GCA_964490485.1 uncultured Candidatus Brocadia sp.
CATTGATTTTTTATGCCGGTGTAATGGTAATTTTATTTCACCCCTTCAGGGTTGTCCATAGGCTGGTTCAATCTTGCAGATTGAACCGAAACATTCGGCATGAGTCCATTGTCACAGCGCCAGCTCAAGCCTTAAAGTGCCATCCAAACTCTATGGTTCAATCGGGGACGATTGAACCAGCAAAAGAAGTTTGTAGTAACAGGCCAACTCACCGCAGAGAACGCTGAGGCAACAGAGAATCCGAGAGGTTGAGAAATGGTGCGATTGCGAGAGTGTAATCCTCAACCTCCCACTTCCCCACTTTGCACACCTTCTTGTCTCCGGAGACCTCCGTAGTTAATATTCCATGGGCTGGTTTTCAAAAATATTTCTTCCGCTATAACACTATTTGCAAAAAGAAAACCCATGTGAAATTCGCACGCATAGCGCTACTATCCACATGGGTTTCGGTGATATTTGGTGTAATACGATATTACCATTATTACACGCAGGATATCCAGCTGGACAGGAATTTACCGCAAGGGTATCCGTAGAAGTCCCTCAGTCCGAAATTCTTCCTGTACTGGCGAAACGAAAACCGAGGTTGTTGTTCCTGATGTCAGGGTTGCCGTTGTTGCGATTAGTCGTACGGCAGTTGGAGGCGTTGTTGTTCCAGCCGCCACCCCGGGCCACCCGGTTTGAGCCGCTATGCGCTGAATACCCTTTTTCTTTAACGCTAAAATTACGCTGCCTTTGGCAGCGACTTTAAGCTCCCCTCTATCAAGAGGGGCCGGGGGTGTGTTATGGCCGATTTACACACCCTTAATCCCCTCTTTTTAGAGAGGAAACGAGCAGGTTTAAATTCTTATACATTTAAAAAACGATTCCTCAAATGGAATGTGTTGTAATTCCGAAACAGTGCATAATAACTATTCACACTTTCAGTAAATTTTTCTTCCGAAAGCATTCCATTCTCCATCTGCATTTTTTTCAACGCAAGTCTTCTGGTCATACGGCGCAGATTTTCGTTTTTTATCCTGACCGTGTTTGGGAAAACTCTTACACCAAGGAAACCTAATCCGTTGATCCTTTGATTGATATACGTAGCGGATTCTTTCAGCTCAAGGTTAAGGTTATGGTGTAAGTATTCCACAATAACCTCTCTTACGTTCTTAACCTGATCTTTGTTGTTGTCGAAAAAAACAAAATCATCCATATAGCGGATATAATGCCTTATCTGGAGCTCTTCTTTAATAAAATGGTCGAATGGATTTAAATAAACATTTGCAAAAAACTGACTCGTAAGATTGCCGATAGGAAGTCCTTTCCCGTCTTGTCCACCGTTTCTGATTATTTTTCCGGCGAGACGTAGAAGGGTTTTGTCTTTTATTTTTTCTGAAATAATCTTGAGTAATATTTCATGGTCAATACTGGCAAAATATTTGTCGATATCGGTTTTTAAATACCACCTGTTTCTTCTCAGAAATTGTTGTGCTCTTTTAATTGCCTTATGGGTACCCTTTTCTTTTCTTGTCGCATAACTGTCGTAAATAAAGCACTTTTCATAGTATGGTTCCAGCGTTCCCACCAATGCATGATGTACCACACGATCCCGAAATGGGGCAACTGAAATCAGCCGTTCTTTCGGGTCATATATTTTAAAAAACGTGTATGGACCGGGTTCGTAGGTTTCCGATGCCAACTCCTCTGATAATTTATGCAATTCTTTTTCAAGGTAGAAAAAGAACGCAGCGTTTTCATTGTTCATTTTCGTGCCCGCCCTTGCTCTTTTGTAAGCTAAAAGCAGGTTGTTAAAATGGTAAACGTTATGAAATAGGTTTCCTATTCTTTGCATTGCTTAATCCAGCCGCCACACATTTTTCCAGTTGTATTGAGTTCGTCTGTTATATATCCAAATTGGTTTAGACTAATGTACCGGCGGTCTTTACACATACGAAAAAATATCCTCAGCCTTTCAAGGTTTAAATTAAGGGCGTTGAGCAATGTTAATTTCTGTTTGCTGTAAATTGCCTTTATGATCAAATCGGTATTTTCGAGCGCTATACAAGCTATTTTACTGCTAATGGTAAAGCGGGTGTGCTTTGGCATCGTTTCACATCGTTGCAGTATCCAATCATTGGTTTTGTACCATTGGTCAAATATTGGGTACTGATTTGAAGTTTTCTGAAACCCTGGCGTTGTGCTCTTACTATTGTTGTTGCTGCTGCTTTGGTTGTTGTTCTTCTTCTTTGGTGCTTTCATAAAACAGTTTCACAATATGTAGGACATCTTTTCCAAATTTCTGGAGCTTTGATTTTCCAAATCCCTTAATCTGTTTGAGATCTTCAAGCGATTTTGGCTTGTTTCTCACGATTTCTTCCAGGTGTATATTGCGGCATATCAAATAAACCGGGTAGCCCTGTTTTTCTGCGCTTTTTCTGCGCCATTCCCGTAGTTTCTGGTAGAGCAGTTTCTGTGGTTCTGTAAATTCAGCAATTTTTTCATTATCGTGTAAGACTGTTTCATATTGAATTGCAACACTCCAGTATTTTTTATTATTGTTGGTAAAAAACTCTGCATGTATGCCATGCACCTTTTTGTTTATACAGAACTTGGTCACAACCTCGTCGTCAAATCCCTCAAGGTTATCATCGAATGGCAGGGTTATTATTCTTAGCTCCATATATACGGTCTTGCTGTCATATATATACAATATTTTTACTTCGTAAATTTTGTATATATGATAATATCAACTATAATATATAGCATTACTCTGTAAAAAACTTCTTTTTTCTGCAAGGTTTTACAACCCCCCTTGATCCCCCTTTACTAAAGGGGACTTCTCTGTCCCCCGCTGGCGGGGGATAGGGGGTGGAATATCCCCCTTAATAAAGGAGGATTCAGGGGGTTGTTTCCCTTAAACTTCTTTGTGATTTGAGTAGGGTAGGCATTGCCCTGCCCTTTACCCACAAATTGATACTAAAAATATTAACCGCTCCTC
>CAZBCT010000222.1:0-2962 GCA_964490485.1 uncultured Candidatus Brocadia sp.
GTTCCATTATTGAAATTGCAGGTGAGCATATCGGGCAGATGCAAGGCAAGGTTCGTATCGTTTGCAACTCTCAATTGCAGGCAGATGATGTTAAATATATCAAAGACCAGCCACAGGCAATGAAACTGGAATGGTGCGAAGGCAAACCCGAAGAAGAACTTTCCAGGATTCCTGACAGACTGAAGCAACTCTACCAATATTTAATAACCGACAAGATCGCAGTGCGTGTTTTGCCGAACGATGTGTTTGGTCTGATACATGGCAAGGCCGGAGTTATTACAAAAACAGACGGCAGAAAAATGGCCTTTTTAGGCAGCATGAATGAAACCTATAGTGGCTGGAGCCAAAACTATGAATTAGCCTGGGTAGATGATGACGAGTCAGCCATTCATTGGGTGCAGCAGGAATTTAATGCCCTGTGGGAACATCCGCTGGCAAGGCCATTAACCAAATTCATTATTGAGGACATAAAGCGCATTGCGGAGCGAAAAGTTATTTATGAAATAACTGACTGGCGCAATTCAGATAACCCAGCCGCAACGGTTATTGAAAGTCCTGTTTACCGCAAGGAGTTTGGTTTATGGGAACATCAGAAATACTTTGTTGACCTGGCATACCGTGCCCACAAAAAAGGTTTGGGGGCAAGATACGTTCTTGCAGATATGGTAGGCCTGGGGAAAACCATTCAATTAGCCTTGTCTGCTATGCTCATGGCTTTAGAAGGGGATAAACCCATTTTGGTAATTGTCCCCAAAACCCTCATTTGGCAATGGCAGGATGAGTTGTTGGATTTGCTGGACATGCCTTCTGCCGTTTGGAATGGCAGATGTTGGGTAGATGAAAACAAAATAGAATATCCTGCCTGGGAAGAAAACGGCCTGTGTAAATGCCCAAGAAAAGTGGGGATTATATCGCAGGGGTTGATTGTAAGATCACGAAGCAGAGTCGCCGAGCAGTTATTGAGGCTTAATTATGAATGCGTTGTTGTTGACGAATCACACCGGGCAAGAAGAAAAAATCCTGGTAATGGAAAAGAGCATGATGCGCCACAGCCCAATAACCTAATGGGCTTTTTGATAGATATTGCCAAAAGAACCAAAAGCATGTTGCTGGCAACAGCCACACCGGTACAGATGCATCCCATAGAGGCATGGGATTTACTTTATATCCTTTCACAGGGCAATGACTTTGTACTGGGTGATTCTCTTAGCCGTTGGCAGCGGGCGGCAGACAAAGGACTTAAATTAGTTACGGGGCGTGAAGAGTTGACTTCTGATTATGAGAAATGGGACTGGTTAAGAAATCCGTTCCCTCCGGGCGATGAAAAGCCAAGTACCTTTGGTGTGCTTCGTAAACAAATTAATTTGCAAAATGATAAGTTCACTATTTCTGGTAGTGCACTCAATAATTTTACTCCACAGCAAAAGGCAATGGTAAACAAAATCTTTTCTGAAGATTTTTTCAAAAACCATAATCCCTTTATCCGCCATATCGTCAGGCGCGAAAGAAAGTTTTTAGAAGCAACCATCAATCCCGACACCAACCAACCATATTTGAAACCTATCAACGTTATCCTTTATGGAGAGGGCGATGATGAAGGTTTGCCTTTATCCACACACTTATTTGATGCATATTCATTGGCAGAGCAATTTTCTCAGCTTTTGGGTCAAAGAGTAAAAAGCAGCGGGTTCATTAAAACCATGCTGCTGAGAAGGGTTTGCAGTTCAATGTATGCCGGACTTTCAACGGCTACGGGCATCTTAAAGAATTGGGTAAAGGATGCCGATGAAGAAGATGAAGATTACCATGAAGAATATCGTGAAGAAGTTTTTGACACAAATAGCCACGATTCACCATTGAAAGACCTTACAAAAGAAGAAATCAATTGCCTGGAAAGGCTTGTAAGATTGTTGGAAGAATACCAGGAAAGAGACCCCAAATACGATCTCTTAAAAAGAATACTTACTGAATCGCATATACAGGAGCCCTGGATCAACAGAGGCTGCATTGCATTCTCTCAATACCTTGACACCATCAAATGGCATTGTGACCGATTTGCAAGAGATTTCCCAAACACGACCTTTGGTTTATATGCCGGTAGCGATAAATCAGGTGTCTATGAGAATGGCATCTATCATCGCAAATCAAAAGAAGACATCAAAAAGATGGTTCGTACCCGGCACATAAAATTGTTGTTTGGCACAGATGCAGCCAGCGAAGGTTTGAACCTGCAAACATTAGGCGCTTTAATAAATCTTGACTTACCCTGGAACCCAACACGTTTAGAGCAAAGAAAGGGTCGTATTCAACGCATCGGACAGGAAAGAGAAGAAGTTTGGATTTATAACATGAGATACAAAGATTCGGTGGAAGACAAAGTACACCACCTTTTATCGAATAGATTGAAAAACATTCAGGATTTATTTGGACAGATACCAGACACGCTTGAGGATGTTTGGGTAGAGGTTGCGCTAAACAATGTCGAAGAAGCCAGGAAAATAATTGGTGCCGTTTCGGGAAGTGATACGCACCCCTTTTACAAAAAGTATCAGGATAAGGATAGCATTAAGCCCATTCATTGGGAAGATTGCACCTTTGTGCTTGACAGCTATGAAAAGAAGAAGTATTTAATGCAAGGATGGAACTGGGGAAGCTGAAAGTAGAGGTTTTTGAAGGCTTATAGAGAACCAGGGAAAATCAAGGGAAATATAGTGGACGTCTTAAATAAGTATACACGTAAATGTCATTGCGAGCGGAGCGAAGCAATCTATGCCTTAAAGATTGTTTCGGGCTAAAGTTTATCCTGAGTAAGAACGAAGGACCATCACAATGACTACTTCCATTTGTTGTTCACTATAGATAACAGTTAGTCTTAAATAGGGGGAGAGAACTTGAAGCAAGAAAAACAAGAAAAGATGTCTGAAATGGTAGCACATTTTGCTCGGGAATATTTTAATCTGGG
>CAZBCT010000223.1:0-2947 GCA_964490485.1 uncultured Candidatus Brocadia sp.
TCGTAAAATCCGGGCAGCGTTACCAGGCAACAAATTACGAAGTAGAGGGAGACGCGTCGGCTGCTTCTTATTTTTTTGCCGTTGCCGCCATTACCGGTGGAAAGGTAAGGGTTGTGGGCATTGGAAGTAATTCCTTACAGGGGGATATTCATTTTGTTGACGTTTTGAAGGGTATGGGCTGCCGGGTTACCGTCGGCAGCAACTGGATTGAGGTCCAGGGAGGGGCATTGCGCGGCGTAGATATTGACATGGGAGATATGCCCGATGTGGTACAGACCCTCGCGGCAGTATCGGTATTTGCTCAAGGGAAGACGCGGGTCCGCAATGTAAAAAACATGCGTATCAAGGAAACCGACCGGATTGCCGCGGTAGTCAATGAATTGCGGAGGATGGGGATTACGGCGGTGGAATATGAGGATGGTTTTGAAATTGAGCCGTCTCCTCCGCGTCCGGCCGAGATAGAAACCTATGACGATCACCGCATGGCTATGAGTTTTGCCTTGATCGGGTTGCGTTCAGACGGTATCGCAATAAAAAATCCCGAATGCGTAGCAAAGACGTTCCCCGATTATTTTCTGTGTTTAGAGGCCTTGCGGGGTGGAAAAAATATCATTTAATTAGCTCTTCAGCAGCTTTTATAATAATACGATTAACCCACCCCTGAATCCCCTCCCAGGAGGGGACTTCTTTAGTCCCCTCTTGAGAGGGGGATGGGGGTGTGTGAGGCGGCAGCAAAAATTTTGAAATTTCTATACATTTAATGTAGATTCTTCGCTCCTTTCAGAATGACATTTTCGCATCACTCTGTCATTCTGGTGGAGTGAAACAACCAAAGAATCTCATCTTTGAAATTTCTAAACCTTAAACCTAAACCATAAAATTCCCATTTTATGAGCACCTTGAGTATAACGCCGGATCTTGATGAAAAATATATGGCGCTTGCTTTGGAATTGGCGGAAAAGGGGCGTGGAAACGTTGAGCCCAATCCGATGGTGGGCGCGGTGCTGGTAAAAAATGGCGAGATCATCGGAAAGGGGTACCACCAGGCCTTTGGCGGAGCACACGCCGAAATCCATGCAATTCATGAGGGAGGAAAAAACTGTAAAGGTGCGACTCTCTATGTCTCTATAGAGCCATGCGCACACTATGGCAAGACGGCGCCGTGTGTTGATGCCATCATTAATGCAGGGATTGCAAAAGTAGTAATACCGGTTATTGATCCGAATCCCATTACCTCCGGCAAAGGGATACAAAAATTAAAGGAGGTCGGAATAGAGGTAAGGATGGGCGTTATGGAGGCGCAGGCCAAAAAGCTCAATGCCCCTTTCTTTAAATTGATGCAAAAGGGATTACCGTATGTGATCGTAAAATGGGCAATGTCGCTTGATGGCAAGATTGCCACCCACGGTGGGGATTCCCGATGGATTACGTCCGAGGAGTCACGTGCGTATGTGCATAAGATCCGCGGGCAGGTAGATGGAATCTTAGTAGGAATCAACACCGTAGTGCGGGATGATCCTTTATTAACCTGCCGTTTGGAAGGTGGAAGAAATCCGCGGAGAATTATAGTCGATAGCAATGCAACCCTGCCGTTACACTCCCGACTTATTAAGACAATCGGCGAAAGTGAAATCATGGTTGCTGTCACGAAAAATGCGCATCAGGAGCGTATTGAGAATCTGAAACAGTTGGGGTGCAAAATCATTCAAACAAAGGATACCGGTGGGCGTGTTGATTTCCATGAACTCTTCCAGCGCCTGGGAGAGATGAAATTGACCAATATCCTTGTGGAGGGTGGAGGCAGCATTATTACCTCAATGATCGAAGGTCATTTCGCTGATAAAATTATCGTATTTATTGCACCCGTCATTATCGGAGGTGAAGGCGCAATGTCACCCGTCCTTGGGAAAGGGGTCGATATGATGGGTAAAGCAATAAAAATAAGTGAGATTAACATAAAAAGGTTTTTGAATGACATTGCAGTTGAAGGTGTTCTGGAATACTGATTGTACGCTTAAGAATGCCTAAAGGGGAACATCGGGGATGCGGGAACTATGCAATGGTCAATTACAAAGTGTCAAGATCGCTGTCCTCATCATCTAACGCCTTTTCCATTTCAAATTCAATCTCTCTTCGTGGTTCAAGCACCAGTTTTTTGTATCTCTCTTTAATAAAAGCCAGCCGTTCAGTTTTTTTGCTCTGATTGTCTGTCGAACAATTTACATCAAAAATCATGTTCCTTTGTTCTCCTTATTAATCTTTTAGTAGTGCTAAATAAACAACGCATAAAATAGTCAAAAGGAAAATTATATAATCAGCTTACCTAATGTCAAGCGCAAACTAAATATTTTAAAACAATTCAGATTTTTGAAGCAGATGTTCCCCACATCAAAGCATTTATAGCAAGCAAAAAAAGAAAGTTGTCATTGCGAACGAAGTGAAGCAATCCAAACCGTAGAGATTGCTTCGGGCTATCGCCCTCGCAATGACATGTGTATGGATACTTATTTATTACGTTTACCATAGTGGCGCTGTGAGACTCTTTGATAACGGTAAATTTTATGAAGTCTGATTGGGAACCTGTTCCATTCATAAAATGGAGTTTAAAACATGATCTTTAAATCCACCTATACGAGATCAACAAAGAGTTGGCCATGGAGCCCCACAGGTTAGCGGCAAACAATTGGACACAACATGTTACCAACTATTTTCTGGAGCAGAAACTTGCTAGAGGAGCAAAGAATTCACCGTACAAGCATGTCCACATGGAAATGGGGGGATAATTCCTGAACGGATGCGGTCATTGGAATAAATGCTTTTGGACATTGCAATTTTTTCATTTGATAAGGCAAAAAATCCACAATTTTTTTGCTATGGAAAATTTTATCGCTTGACAAAAGCCTTCTCATGGACAACCCTATCTGTCCTGCTTTTCTTTGCCCTTTTT
>CAZBCT010000224.1:0-2909 GCA_964490485.1 uncultured Candidatus Brocadia sp.
CAGCCAACAAAACACGGCTTTCTCTTTTGGGTTTTCAAAATACTAAATTGTTACGGAAATGTGAATACTTATCACGCTGACAAATAGTGGAGTACCCCTTCTCTCTTTTTCCCCATGCTTAGAGATTTAATTCTGTGCATATTTTTACTGATAGGTATCGGTTGCCATAAGGCAAAGGAGCACACTTCCTCTCAGATGGCAACGAGCGCACAGTACGTTGGCAGAGAGACATGCAAGCCGTGCCACGAAGATGTCTATGCGCTGTATACAGGCTCCGATCATGATCTTGCAATGGATTTCGCTACCGATGCGACGGTACTCGGGGATTTCAACAACACTTCGTTCTATCACCTGGATGTTACATCGAAGTTTTACAAAAGAGACGGTAAGTTTTTCGTTTTCACCGAAGGTGTTCATGGGAAATTCCGGGAATTCGCCATAAAATACATCTTTGGCGTGAGGCCATTGCAGCAGTATCTGGTTGAATTTCCTGATGGTCGTGTGCAAACCCTCCCTCTGTGCTGGGATACGAGACCGAAAGAACAGGGCGGACAGCGCTGGTTTCACATCTACGGCAACGAACGCATTCAGCCGGATGATATACTCTACTGGATGCGCATCGCTCAGAACTGGAACTATATGTGCGCCGAGTGTCATTCCACCAACCTGAAAAAAAACTACGATGCGACTACAGATCGCTACAACACTACGTGGTCGGAAATCGATGTGTCGTGTGAGGCATGCCATGGTCCTGGCTCATTGCATGTTGAGTGGGCAAAAGCGGAGTCAAGCGGCGAGGATCCTCAAGGTTTCACGGACATGGGATTGTTGGTTCGTTTAAAGGATGAAGATGACGAAGAGGTGACCTGGGTATTCGACAAGAAGGTGGCTACGTACAAACCAAGCAACCCCAAACGCAAGCAAAAACAGGTTGAGATGTGTGCGCGCTGTCACAGCCGCCGGGGAGTTATCAGCGAGGACTATGTACACGGAAAATCCTTGCTAGATACCCACTACCCGCAGGTATTGGAGGAGAACCTCTACTATCCTGACGGCCAGATTCACGACGAGGTCTATGAGTACGGTTCATTCTTGCAGAGCAAGATGTATCGGTCAGGTATTGTCTGCACAGATTGTCATGATCCGCACACTACCCGTCGCCGGAAGGAAGGCAATGAATTGTGCTACTCGTGCCATCAAACTGAGAAATATGGTTCCCGCGGGCACCATTTCCACAAGATAGATTCACCGGGTTCGCAATGTATCGAATGTCATATGCCGGCCCGTACGTACATGGTAGTCGACCCGCGCCGGGACCACAGTTTTCGCGTTCCCCGGCCAGACCTGTCGGAAAAACTGAGTGTGCCGAATGCATGCAACAACTGTCATGCAGACAAATCGTCTGGATGGGCATCTGAATATTTCAGAAAGTGGTACGGGCATCCGAAGGAGGGGAAGCATTACGGTGAGATATTTTGGGCAGCGCGCCGGGGTATTCCCGCCACTGACGTTGAGCTTGTTCGCCTGGCAGGAGATCAACAACAAACGCCGATGGTACGCGCAACTGCAATTTCATTATTGCGCAACTATCCCTTCGAATCCACAAAACCTACTCTCAGAAAAATGCTGCAAGATGGCAATCCGCTCATTCGTTCTGAGGCAGTTACTGCAGTGGACATCTTGCCGCTAAATGATCGGATATCGATCCTGCTTCCGGTGTTACAGGATCGGGTCCGGCTGGTGCGTACGCTTGCTGCACGAACCTTAGCGACGGTTCCGACAGATTCGCTGTCAAAAGAAGCGTTACAACAGCGAGAAATTGTAATAAAAGAATACGAAGAGACGCAGATGCTCAACGCCGATTATCCGGCGGCACACATAAACATGGGGAATCTCTATCTGGATTGTGGAGAGCATGATCGTGCTGCAGCTTTGTACAAGAAGGCTATTGAGATCGAACCAGCCTTTATCCCAGGTTATATCAATCTTGCAGATGTGTATCGCCTGCAGAATAAAGATGCAGAAGGAAGGAAAGTATTGCATCAGGCGTTTAACATCGCGCCAGAATCTGCTTCCGCGCATCACGCGTTGGGGTTGCTGATGATTCGCACCGGCGAGCAGAAAAAGGCCTTGCACCATTTGCGTAAAGCTGCAATACTTGCCCCGGAGCATGCGCGATATAGTTATGTATATGGGGTTGCGCTGAACTCGCTTAAGCTGTCCGAACAGGCGCTATCGGTTCTGAAAAAAGCCCTGAGTCATAATCCTTTTGATACCGATCTTTTAGTTTCACTGGCTACAATTCACCGGGACAGAGGCGAGTTTGAAAAGGCATTAAAATATGCTGCCAGATTAACCAGAAATTATCCTGAGAACCAGGATTATCAGCAATTGGAAAAGCATTTAATAATCTTCGCTGAGCGGCAAGGAGAAAAGCCTATGGGAAAGAATTAAGAAGGCGATGTATATGTTTGTTGTTGTCTGGTACTTTTTAGTTTAGCGCCTCATCCGTTTTACTACAAAACCGCAGGAGTATTCCATGAAAATTCGTAACCATTTAGTTTTTTGAAAAATCTCAGGAGAAATTCGTGTTTTGCTGGCGGTATCAGGGCGAATATACAGGTAGGGGAAGATTCAAAACATGTCTTTGCAATTTCCAAATCCTGAAAGGATGTTATGATTATAGCCAATTGAAACATTTTTGCCTGTTAACCCCGCAGGGGTGACATTGATTTTTTATGCCGGTGTAATGGTAGTTTTATTTCACCCCTTCGGACTTTTTTACCGCATCCTTGTCGTGAGCCTTGCCGAACGATCTGGTTTTGTTTTTATTGCGTGTGAATACCTTCAAGCAGATGTTCACCCCAAGTCAAAAAACAAAAAGGCTATAAATGCCTTGATTTTATTGG
>CAZBCT010000225.1:0-2856 GCA_964490485.1 uncultured Candidatus Brocadia sp.
GCTCACGATGCAAAAGTACGGCCTCGTCTACACTTTTTGCGTAAGTTCGGTTAAAATAGCTCTAAACCACCATCGTAGTGCCCCTTTTATAGAAGAAGCTCGTAATTCAGTAGTTTTTAACTTTTCTTGCCAATTTATTATCGTTTTCATTCCCTGTTTATTTGTACGGGTTTCAGAAAATTGCTTACCATCCGTTATTTCACCACTACTCATCATTAATGGTGTTATTACCTCTAATTTAAAATTGGCTTTATGCATAGAGAAGCTCCTCTGAGCCTATTTCTCACAAAATATTTAATGTGTTTTCTATCCAATTGTTGTCTATCATTTTGTTTATAACAATAATCCCTTCGTCATATTATCTCGAAGGCTCTTTGGCGCAAATGCCCTAAAAGCAAAAAAGCCTTACTGCAAAAAATGTTTATTGAAAACATCTTCGGCAGTAAGGCTGTCTTTTCACCCGCAAGCAAGTCTTCGCAAACTACGTCCTTGTTATTCTCAAGACCCTGTTACTTTGCGTCCCCTGATCACTCAGGGTTTGCCCTTTATCGTGATTTTTATTCAGGCATATTATTGCTATTATCGCTTCATGTCAAGAATAAAACAAAAAATACACAACGATTATACTTGTCCATTTTATTCACGTGTCTTATACACAGGTGTGATTTTAGTGGTTGTTGCTGGTGAGCGTTTGGGGCAATAATAAGCTACAAATAAGCGAAGCTAAAGATTCTTCGGAGACGATCCGCTCTGTGTGTTTTAAGATGTTACCTTCCCTTGTGCACCATAATTCGGGAGGGGAGGATCTTGCTAATACTGCGTCAGAGTCCCGTCGCTCTTCGCCTTCTTGACGGCACACCGAAACACAAAAATACTCAACGGCAACATGATAACCGAAAAAACCATCAATGCTACAATGTCGGGCATGAGTGTGCGGAAAGAACTTCCCTTGAGTAAGGCCAGTCTCATGCCGTTCAGGGAATAGGTAACCGGCAACACATACGATATCTTTTGAAGCCACGCAGGCAGGACAGAGACCGGATAGTACAACCCTCCGAAGATCCCGGAAATATTAGTAAACAGCCAGCTTACCGGGTCTCCTTTTTTTAATACCATAACAAAGCTGGCGGAGATTATGCCAAAACTGCTGAAAGAGACAATGGTGAGAAGCAGGATGAGGAAAGCCCCAATGAGGTTTGCATTACCCATATTGACACCAAATACAAAGGCTCCTAATAACAAGTACACCGCCACTTTAAACGACGCAAATATGAAACTATAGAGGGATGAAGAGAGTATGATCGCAGGAATCTCTGTCTGCGTCACCAGCAGGGCCTCCAATGTTCCAAGCATTTGCCCTTCCCGAATACTGCTCGAAAGGCTATCTATGGATACCTTAAGGTAGGTAAATAATGCAACCCCAATAAGAACGAACGAAAAATAGTCTCCTCCATAGGGTTTAAGATAGGATATTCCAACTTCTCCCAGGAGCTTTGAGAGGTAGAAAAACGTTACGGTTGTGATGAGTATGCCAAAGAATTGCATAAAGAATGCAAATTTATAGCTTATCTCGTTAACAAAGTCTTTCCAGACAAATGCAAGCGCTTTCTCTATAAATAGGACCACGGCAATTACCCCCGTTTTTTTATTTTTTCTCTACCACCCGCGAGAACATCTCTCTCAAAGTGATTTCTTTCTCGTAGAAAGAACATATCTTGCCCCCCATATCTACGATTTCTTTTACTATCTGAAATACGTCCCCATTGCCCTCCCTGGTTTCGGTTTTGATTTCAATTTGAATGGTATCAGGCAAAGAGCCGTCTTTTGTTTTTATAACTTTCTTAACTAGGGCTATACGATAAATCCTTTCCAACAAATCATTTTCCGGGCGCTTCAACTCTATTACGTATCCTTTTTCTGAGTTGAATTCCCTTTTTATATCCCCCACGATACCGGCGACTTTTACTTCTCCGTTGTGAATAATAGCAATACGGTCACACAGTTCCTCGGCCTCATGCAAGTTGTGAGTTGCAAATATTACGGTCTTTTTCTCATCTTCAATGAATTTCTCCTTTATTAATTTCCGTAATTTTTGCGCAGAAACAGGGTCTAACCCATTTGTAGGTTCATCCATAAAAATAATCTCAGGGTCAGTAAGAAGCCCTCTGGCTATCGCCAATTTTTGCCGCATCCCCGTGGAATAGTCCTTAAACATCCTATTGGCATCGCGTGTTAGTTCCATAAACGACAACAAGTGCTCTACCCGCACCCTCGCCTCATGGCGAGGAATGTTATTAAGTTTTGCAAAAAATGTGAGGTTTTGCCTTCCCGTAAGCCTCCAATAGAAGCTGCGCTCGTTGCTTACGACATAACCAATTATTTTTCTTATTTTCTTTTCATTCCTGGTAACTTCCAAGCCGTTAACAAATGCGCTTCCCGCAGAGGGAAGCACCAAGGTGCAAAGAATCTTTATCAATGTGGTTTTGCCTGCCCCATTTGAACCAAGAAGGCCAAATAACTCACCCTTTTTTATCTGGATATTTACATTCCGAATGGCTGTGATTTCCTTCTTTCTGAAGGGATGCATGAACAAACCACCGTATCCCGTTATTAGCGGATACCTTTTTGTAAGATCATGTGTTTCTATGCAGTAGTGCAATTTGGTAACCTTAGACAAATTTAACAAGTCTTCCGTTAAACCAAGAACTCAGAAAAAAGGTAATAGTTTAGTTTTTTGAAAAAATACCGTGAAAAGCTCCGTTAGGAGCGATATGTTTATAGACAAACCATTATGCCACAATCAAGCTCCATCGGAGCGGCATGTTGTTCTATGTTTCATATGCCGCTCCGATGGAG
>CAZBCT010000226.1:0-2851 GCA_964490485.1 uncultured Candidatus Brocadia sp.
CAAGATGTTCATAAAAGGTGAATTTTAAATTGGTACCAGGGTGGCACGGACAAACTCCGTTTGTCCGTGTTGGACTTGCGCGGCGTTGTTTACGAAGTATTCATTTTAACAGTTGGATAGACAATACAAGGCAGACCACGTAAGGACAAGGCATGAAGCAGTATTGCAAAAACACGGACAAGCATAGCTTGTCCGTGCTACCCTGTTAGATTATGGCGGCTCTGTATCAAGTTTATAAATCACAAATTGTGAGCCTCTTGAGTATATTACGAATAGTTGTTTATGTTGGGTTTCATTTCATTCAACCCAACCTGCTCTATAAATTGTACTTCTTGACAGCAGTAAAAGGTCATGATATATTCAGATATTGATTTCCCCCTATTTGATTTAAAACGCCCTACGAAAGGAGTAAATCGATGGACACCCAATTTATAATAGATGAGTCAGGCAACAAGACCGCTGTTATTCTATCACTTGAGGATTATGAGGAATTGTTAGAAGATATTCACGATCTATCCGTTATAGCGGAACGCAAAAATGAACCAACCATTAATCTTGAAGAACTTAAAAAAAGGCTAAAAGCCGATGGACTCTTATAAAATTGAGCCGAGGGCTTCATTAGAACATGATCTAAGAAAAATTGACAGACAATTCATTCTAAAAATTCTTGATGCTATGAGAGGTCTTGCCGATAACCCCTTTCCAGTTCAATCCAAAAAACTGAAAGGATCAGATTCAAGCTACCGTTTACGAGTTGGGAATTATCGCGTAATTTATCAGGTCGACACTGAAAATAAGGTTGTAGTCGTTTATCATGTTCGACATAGAAAGGATGCTTATAAATAGTAACCCGACTTCTACTCATACCGTACAATCGACTAAAAGATCAAAGACATCGTTTTTTGCTATTATACCAACATCTCAGACATTTTCCTTACATTCCCAGAAATTGATATACTCAATTCTTCCATACCGCACACCTTATCCAGTCGTTTATGTTGGGTTTCATTTCATTCAACTCAACCCGCTCTGAAGTTACAAACTTGAACCCGCACGGAAGTATCTATAGATCAGGTTTCCCCCTTGCAGCATGCCATATTCTTACCATTTCTATTACCTCTTTGTTCATTTTGATCCGATAAGGATTTTGAATATTTCCCGAATGTTTTCATCCCGAAATTCCGGGACAACTCTACCTGAAGTGGGAAATTTTGGAAGTTGTTTTATATGGTTTAGTATTTTGTTTCGAAATTGTTTTGCAGCAAGAGGATTATTTTCCGCAATGAAAAGAACGATGTCCCGAAAGTCCAACCTGGCAGTGGGTGACCATTCTATTTCGAGATCCATGATGAAGATTCATTTTCAATTTGACTATGAGGAATCCCCTTCCCTTCATCCAATTCTTTCAATGCCAATCGGATTCCAGCAACAAACTCTATTCGTTCTTTGACATCTTCCCAGGTGGCGTTATCAGGGAGGCTTTTTATAGTATCTATAGCTATTTTTTTTACTTTCATAGAGCGTAGTGTAGCAGATTTATTATCAAAATCAAGTCAAACGTTTTTTGATCAAGGACTGTCCTCATGACATCTTATACGGACCAACTTCTGTAGTTATTCAATGATCGCGGGATGCAAGTTTCAGATCAGCAGGGTGGATTAAGGCGTTTGTTTTTACGCCGAATCCACCAAATATTTCCAGGAGAGGTGAATTCGCTCTCGCTTAATCCACCCTACCGCTAAAACCATTGCCCGCCAGGAAGTTGATGGGTGATAACTCACTGCAAGGTTTGTAAAAATGCTTCCCTCGTCATTGGGATGGTTATATCCATTCCCCAGAACATGGAGACCTTTTCATCCCCTCCGGAATAGCCGCCAAATCTTTTCTGGAGGGCTTTTGCCCGTGCAGGAGCGCCGTAAAAGTTGATCTTTTGCATCGTATTTTCAGCGTCTGCCGTGAATATGACCAAATCCATACGGCTTTTCCTTTTCTGATTTTCAAAAAAATGTAAGTCTGACAGATATGATGTCTTCTCACAATTTGTCTCCACAACGTATAAATCCTGACCCCGATTATAGCCTTTCAGGTAATCTCTTCTCAGCATTTCAAAATATTCAGGTTTATAGCCCTGCGCCTCAAGGTCATACTGTCGTATCTCCAGTATTTCGTCTTCTGAGTATCCTTGTTTTCTCAATGCAGGAATATATCCCCTGTCATTCAGGGCAATCCCCATCTCCCATCGGTTGAGGGTATATGAAATCAGGCAGGCGAATTGCTCCAGAGCGCTTACCGGATACAACCGTTTTAAATCCGGATATTGATGATGGTCCAGCACGAGGAGATTGTGTCCTTTCTCTTCTAATTCCTTTTCTTTCAGCACGTCCGGCATCTCCACAATAATCACGTTCTTCTTTAAATCCCGAAAGGTTTCCGCAGGCTCCCGTGAAAGCGCTGCCCCCCACCCTTGTGCTGATATGCGGACATCAAAAGATAATTTTTTAGCGATTTCTATAATCAAACGGCTTTCACCATCGTTGCGGGGACAGATTATGGTTGTGTTGGTGTTGTGAATCATAGTTCAACGCTTTAATTAAGCAGCCTTCGGCTACGACTTTAAGCTCCCCTCTAGGAAGAGGGGCTGGGGGTGTGTTTTGGAAGATTTACACACCCCTTTATCCCCTCTTTTTAGAGGGGAAAAACCGGTTTGAAATTCCTATACATTAGATTAGGTTGGGTTTTAAAAGGCAAAAACCCAACGACTTTCTTACCCACCCCTGAATCCCCTCCCAAGAGGAGACTTTTCAAATTCCCCTCTTGAGAGGGGTAGGGGTGTGTAAGGCAATAACAAAAA
>CAZBCT010000227.1:0-2837 GCA_964490485.1 uncultured Candidatus Brocadia sp.
CACTCATATCCAGCAAAAATCTGGGAATCAAGGCGGCAATACCCATATCTTTCACTGTCAGGATACTGATAAATCCAGCAGTCAAAAAAATAGCCATCGGGTCATTACTGCCAGACTCAAACTCTAGCAGCGGCCTTAAAGGCTGCTTCAGACTTATTCGCTTAGACCTTAAAACGCTGAATACAGCGGGGGCATCCGTTGAAGAAACTATGGAACCAAGCAGCATTCCTTCCAAAAGAGAAAATTTTAGGATATAAACGGCAAAGAACCCGGTAAAGATTGCTGTCATTAAAACCCCTGCCGTCGAAAGGATGGCTCCCGGTAAAATAACTGATTTGGTGTCTTTCCAGTTGGTATTAAGCCCGCCGGAAAAAATAATAAAGATGAGTGCCACAACGCCAACGGATTTGGCTAACTTCGCATCATCAAAATAAATGCCACCAATCCCTTCTGAACCAGCAAGCATCCCGATTGTCAAAAATATCAACAAGACAGGGATTCCAAATTTATCGGAAAGCTTGCTTGAAACCACGCTCACGAATATCAACACTGCAACCCATAATAAAACATTTTCAATCGGCATACGAAATTATCTTTTCTTTCTGTTATGTTTAATATTTTTATCTTTTGACCAATTAAATAAGTTGCCACGTGCTGGTCATTGCGAGTGACCGCGAAGCCAAAGTTGCGAACCCAAACGATGCAAACCAATGAGATCCCTCGCTTTGCTCGGAATGACAGTCATAGGAAGATTGCTTCGGACTAACACCCTCGCAAAGGGCAACCTTCTTTATGCGTTTACTATAGCTTGACAACGAAGCAGAGAAAGTGTCAGGCCTTGAAAATAGAATGTAAAATCTGATCCGTTTCTTTCTTAAATCTTTTTTGTATTTTTGTTTGTTCGCTTATCCGCAGGGCAGCTTTTGTTACCGCACTTAAACTTACACTAAATACTTCCCCAATCCTCTTGTTATCCAATCTGCCGTGTTCCTTTAAAAGGTACAAGCATACATCTCTGGCTCTTTGCATCACCCGTCTTTTCCTCTGTAATAACTGATTTCGTTCTATTTCAAAACACCTTGCTATTTCAGCCAATACCTTTTCCGCAATCCCGTTATCCCCCCACCATCGTTTTCTGTGGCAATTCTCCATCTCTTGCCGAGCGGCGATTGATAAACTTCCTTCGTACCCACCCGACAAACTCTTCGCTTCCCAGGATGAGCCCATATTTTACCCCAATTACCTTCTTCACAATTCTTGCTTGCCGGCAAGACCAGGTTGAAATCGCAGGGGTAGCTGGTCGGTTTGTTGCAGTGTTAGGCATGTTGTTGATAATGTGATGCATACCAATCAACAATCTGTCGAATCATTTTTTGATACGAAGTGTGTTGTTCTTTTGCTTTCTTCTTGAAAAAATCAACGCTCTCTTTTTTCAGAGATATTGTTATTTTAACGTTTTCCTCTTTCAAGACCAATTGGTCCGGAGGGGGCAGGAAGTCTTTAACGACTCTTAGTTTTCTCATAGGTTCGTCAGTGTATTTTATTTTGTTCTTCATACATCTTCCTCCCTTTTCTCCAATATCCTGCTCCGTAAATGCGGACAACATTCTCTCGATAGGTGAATCTCACAGTCATGACACCCTCTCCTGCACGACCAATGCAGTAAAACCGTTCATTCTCTCCGCTGTAATTGATATCTTCAACTATAAAACGGTAAGGGTCAAGAAAGGCCTGGTGAGCCAACGAAAAAGAAACATAGTGTCTGGCCTGATTTTCCTTATCCTTCTCACCGTCCCATTCAAAATGGGTCTTTTTCATAGACATAGTTTACCAGACAAAATAAAAAGAGCAATATAAAAGTATGGGTAATTGTATGTATTGGAAAGGATTGTATTTGCCGAATTCAACCGCAATGCCGTATTCGCGCCGAGCGCACTTGCCGTAAAGATTGTTCGCTCGATAAGAACAATTCATGAAGATATCCAAAATTACGATGGGATAGTCGGAGGGAATAAGGATCGGCAAAATTTAGCAATTGAAATGTGCAGGTCGAACCCGCGATCTCGATCTTTTGTGCACAAAAACAGAAGGGAGAACAGATGTCACGCCTTGCTGGCTCTTTGCGGTACCCGTCTTTTCCTCTGTAATAACCGACTTCGTTCTACTTCAAAATACCTTGCTCCTTTATCCAATATCTTTTTAACAACCCCGTTATCCCCTATAAATTACAGATATCGATGATTGGCATGAGTTTTAAAGTAGAACGTCCCCTCTTGGGAGGGGATTTAGGGGTGGGTAAGTCGGTATTCTTGAAATATTCGCTGAAATTTTACGCCCAAGAACCCACCCCTAACCCCTCCCAAGAGGGGAATAATTTGTGCCATGATAAAATATGTGGATTTAAGTTATACACGGACAGCCGAAGTTTGTCAGTGTCTCCCCAAAACCCGCATAAAGAAAATGAAAATTCCTATACACTCGAGTTAGGAAGATTGCTACGGCTGGTTCAATTTTGAAGATTGAACCATATATTTGAACGATACTCTAACGCTCGCGCTGTGAGATGGAATTATATCAAACGTTTCGGTTCAATCGAGGACGATTGAACCAGCGAAGGGACACAATGTAAAAGTTGCCGGAGGCCTAATTCAATACATTTACTACCGTGCCAAGATGAAGCTGTTACAAGTAACCATGGAATTATCATTGACATGTAAGTATCCGATTGTATACTTAGACCTATGGATAAACAATGCCCTTATTTGTCCGGAATACATAAGAATTGTTTAATAGTATCATTAATTTTACGAAAGGAGGAGGAATTATGAAGCTGACAA
>CAZBCT010000228.1:0-2826 GCA_964490485.1 uncultured Candidatus Brocadia sp.
TGGTGCTGCTGGAGAAAACGGTGGGTATGATAGTAAATAACAGAGCCGGGGACGGCTTTTATGAGATCGAGCAATTCCTGCAGATTGCTTGCCTTAAGCCCGGTAAGTTCAGGGATATGGATTTGCGTATAGAATTTAAATGGCTCTCTTGCCTTCGTTAAGGAGGTCATTGTTGCCCTCATCCTTTTGTTTATACAGAAGTTCTAAAAACGACTTTACTTCTTCGGGGGAGTTGACATAGTAATCAGCCGCAGATGTATCGGCTGGTGTTCCGACAAAGACCATCAGTCTTTCTCCGCTGAAAGCAGTAAACACTTCGATATCCGCCTGATCATCACCAAGATAAACAAGGAGTGCATCCCCGCTGAATTCTAAGGGAAAATAATTGGTCAACAACCATTGAATCGTCGTGGCCTTGTTCCACGTTACCGGCGGGCGTATCTCATAAACCATCTTTCCCGTACTCAGGAAGAGGATGTTTTTCTCAAGGTAAGGTTTGACAATACTGTCAAGGGTCTTCGTTATGAATTCCCTGTCACGCGCCTTTTTGACCAGCCGGTAATGCAAACTAACAGTGTATCCTTTATCCTCCAGGTATACCCCTTCAATGTGTCTCAGGGATTTGAAAAGCTGCATATAAACATGCCAGAGATTGTACCGTGCCTTTTTGGCCTCAGGACTGCTAAACTGTATACCAGGTCCTTCCAGTTCTATTCCGTGATTGGCAGCGTATAGTATTTTTGGAATATTTACCAGTTTTTTTATCTGCCGGAGTGAACGTCCCGTTACGATGCCAAGAAAGAATGTCTTGTTCTGAGAAAATTTCAAGAGAATTTGACGCATCTCTTCTGAAAGGAGAGCCAGGTCAGGATGTTCCTGAATAGACGTTAGGGTGCCGTCAAAGTCGGTTAAAAGGATGATTTTTTCATGTGCCCGGAGCAGTTCGTTAATCGGTTGAAGATGGTCGAATGCGTATTTCATTGATGCAATTTGATGAGTTCATTCACAATGCTTTGTCCCCAGTTGTAAACATTGTGCTCCTGCACCTGTTCCCTCATACGCTGCATCCTTTTCTTTTTTTCATCGGAGGGCATTTCAATGGCGGTCTTTATTGCATCGGCAAATGTATCAGTAGCGTAAGGATTAATTTGAATGCTGCCCGTGAGTTCTTCGGCAGCGCCGGTAAACCGGCTGAGGAGCAATACGCCAGACTCGTCGGAACGGGTGGCAATATACTCCTTGGCAACCAGATTCATGCCATCGTGCAATGAGCTCACAATACAGATGTCTGATAAACGGTACAGGGCTTGAACGCTTATCCGGTTAAAGTGTGATTTCAATAACCGAAGGGGCGTCCATCTCCCGCTGTGATACTTGTGATTAATCTCTACCATAAGGTCATAGATGATATCATTATAATTGCGATAGTCGTCGATTTGTATACGGCTGATTGTGCCTGCCTGGATGAAGGTAAATCTTCCTTTGTATTCAGGATATCTTTCAAGGAATCGATCAATCGCCTTGAATCTTTCTGGTATGCCCTTGGTGTAATCAACACGATCCAGCCCCACGCCTATGATTTGATTCTTTAAACCCAGTTCCTTCTTAATGCGCATCATTTCATTTTCAACTTCCAAACTCTGTGCCTGCATACTCAACTCATCAAAGTCAATGCTGATGGGGAACGGGCGAACGTGAGTGACTTTACCACCTTTCGTGGCGGTAAATTTACTATAATCTATCTTTGATTCCAAATTTCTGTCAATGGTATCGAGGAAGTTGTTGCAATGGTACTGGACGTGGAATCCCAGAAGATCATTTCCCAGAAGCCCTTCCAGAATCTCCTGACCCCACGGGCATATACGGAATGCCTCTCTGTTTGGCCAGGGGATATGCCAGAACTGCGCTATAAGCAGGTCGGGTTTGCTTTCTTTCAGCATCCTGGGAAGCAAGGTAAAGTGATAGTCCTGGATGAAAATAAATGCCTTATCATTTCCAACTTCTTCTAATACAACGTCAGCAAATTTTTGATTAACGGACTTATACACCTGCCAATCCGCTTCATTAAATTTTGGCTTCATATATACAATATGACAGAGAGGCCACAGGGCCTCGTTAGAAAAACCGTAGTAAAATCTCTCTTCTTCTTCGTGGGTGAGCCAAACCCTTCTCAGGGTGTATTGCGGGTTATCAGGGGGGACGGCAATATGTCCTTTGCTGTCTACGACCTCCTTATCGGCGTCACCACTGCCATAGGCAACCCACGTACCTCCCTCTGCCCGAATAATAGGGTCCAGGGCTGTAACCATACCGCTTGCAGGAATAATATATTTAATCTCCTCACCTGCATAGTTGTGTATGTACGGCTCACGGTTGGATACAATAATCAGCTTGTAATCATTAAGCTTGTTTGAGATAAGTTCTTTTAATGACTCTTTTGTGTAAATCATGTTTGTTTACATCTCTGAAAGGCTTTCTATTTAGTTTTGTTATTTGTTACAAACAGCAGTTGAGATATCTCTTTGTTAATGTCTCACTTCTTTGGGAATTCCTGACGCAGTAGAGTCAGAATAAATAAACTTACTGGAAAAAAAGATTTTACAATGCATCGCTAACGAAACATATAGGATGATTGGCTTCTTCTGAGGTATGTTAACTATTGTAAACTTGCAAATGATAAATTATAATACGTAATATGCAATTTACGCAAGGAAATTATCTTGTCATTTATTTAAGGACATCTCATGCAAATCAGAAAACACACGAAGATGAGAAGACAGCAGATTATAGATGTCATTCGATACATCATTTCTTCAAAAGGTATTG
>CAZBCT010000229.1:0-2823 GCA_964490485.1 uncultured Candidatus Brocadia sp.
ATTTCGATTTTACAAGCAAATAATATGTAAACGTTTTATGAAAACGTTATACTAGAATATGGCCAGACAATGGGTGATTTTACCAATCTGTGCTTAACTGGATTGAAATGAATATATTCAACATGCTTTGTAAAATCAATCTCATTCCTAATCTGATGTTCCCAGAAACGTCGTTGCCAAATTCCTTGTTCGCCTTTGCTTTGTCTTGAGGCTGATTGAAATTTTTTGTACTCACTCTTACATCGTCTGCTGAAACAACTCTTGATCAATCGCCATCGCATTGAGAAAGCATTGTCGTTTTCTGGTAATGTCCAAATACAATGGATATGATCAGGAAGTAAGACAAAAGCCCGAATTCTAAAGGGGTGTTGCTTGATAACATACTGGAAAGCCTGTTTTATCAGCACCACATTTGCCCTGTGACATAACATCCTCTTTCTATTGTACGTTATTACGGTAAAGAAGAACGTTGCACCTTGCGCTTGTGATCTGCGATATTGCATTATTTTCTCACCATATTAGGTTGTTGGGTTTCGTTCCTCTACCCAACCTACAATACTCCCGATGTTTTCCATGCGAATCAGCGTTGTCTGCAGTCTGCAGTCCGTCGTTATCTCTGTTCCGTCGATGGCTGGTGATGCCGCCTAACGCCTTGCAAATTAGCCGCGCCCACGATACCTTAACTATAAGCCGACCTCAATTAAAGCCGAGATTGGGGCGTCGGCTACATTTGCTTGTTAGCCGGACATTTACAGCACGGAAGTTTTGCTGGCTATTTCTTCACTCAGATCTGTTCGCCTTGTTTCTACTTTGTTTGATTTCAGAGATAATCTCATCTAGCGTTAAATCACCAAACAAAGCTTCCCGTTCCTCAGTGTAATTTCCATATCCACTCGTAAACTGACTCAAAAAGCGCACAGTATTAACGATGCCCAGCTTTTGATACAATAACCTTATGGCTTCATGGGTTATTTCGGCTAAGGGCTTGGCTTCGACGACCATCATTCAATTTCCTCAATTAACTCAAGCGGTGAAACGACCTTTGCTTTTACATCCCTCACCGCTTTGGCTTTCTTCAAAAATTTATCATCACAAGTACAAAAATAATCTACACTCACTTCTTCCGCCGAGGCTAAGTGCAAAGCATCCAATGATTTGATCTCAAGTTTGTGCAAATCTCTGGCCCGTTGCTCGATTTGCTCATTCAACAACACAAATGAACTGGCCTTTGAAAGTACTTCCAATCCAAATTCACGACGGATTATCTGGGGGTTCCGGTTTATTTCAAAAAGCAACACCTCCGAGGAAACCAATTCAAGCTGACCTGTTTCACAGAGACCGATAATCCCTAAAATGGCTTCTGCCTCAAGCACAATCCGAATTTGGGTTTTGCTATCCAGAGGCCGGTGCAAACTACAGGTATCCAGGTAAACCTTCATACGGCAAAGTATAGCACATTATAAAGTTGATGGAAGATGCCCGTGTATTTCTTTTTCGGAGTCCGGCTAACATTAAGTAGCCGGACTAATAGCCATCTTATTTTGCGGCTATTCGTACATATAATACGTTTACGGGAGACTTACTATACGGCTATTTAGGCGTATAATACGGTTCACAAACATTTTGCCGGTAATATACCTTAAACTAACAAAACATTTCAATATCTTTTTTCTAAAGCACTGGATCTCTAGTGAACGGAACAAGGAAGTTGTCATTCCTGCCCCCGTTTGCGTGGGAATGACACAGAGGAGTAGAAGGTTAATTTCTTTAAGACGCTTACTATAATTTATTGCGTTTAACTCTTATATGCGGAAAGGAAGGATTCCAGTTCTTGTGGAGATTTATCCAGCGATTCCTTTACCTGATCAAGAAAACGGTAACTCTCTTCGATCTTGTCTTTGAGGATCAACTGGATGATGAGGATCTGGCCAATCTTTTCGATGAGCTTGTCGGCATTGGGTAGGTTTGACCGTAAAATCTTTTCCTTGATTTCGAGCTTTTGATAGATCAGGTCTACGGAAGGGGTGAGCGTGCCGGTAAAGTCGTCAAACAGAGCGTGTTCTTTTTTCAAATTCAACTGGTTCGCTGCCGCGTCGATAACGGTGACGGTCATGGGTGACGGCCCACAGAGGTAGAATGCAATATTCTGATCCGGCGGAAGATATTTTCTCAGGAGCGGTCCGATAAACCCCACCTCCCCCTTCCACAGTTTTTCCTGATCATCCACCAGCCCTTGTTCTTTTGCCAGATGTTTGGATTCCGGAGGAAGCGACTGGAAACATTGCTTGTCAATATCATTCAATTCGGCGGGATTATCGCCACGAAATGCACCGGAAAGTACCGGCACCAGTTTAAACTGGGGGGTTTTTTGCTGCCAGATCAGCCACTTGGGCAGATAGACCATGGGAATATCCTGGAATCGCCTTTCCCCCAGGAAGAATATAGCGGTATCCTGCCTGCCTTCACGAAACCATTGTTCCAGAAGAGCTAAAATAGGCGCTAAACCGGCGCCGCCGGCAACAAAGACTGCGGTGTGCGGTTCTTCTTTCAGGGTAAAATGCCCATAGGGACCCGTAAAACGAATCTTTTCACCCCGGAAAAAATTCCACAGGCTTTTTTCTAAAATGTAGTCATGCACACAAGCGGGTCCTATGCAGGGAGGACCGCCCTTCTCTATCGACATGGTCGGATGAGCGGGGGCCATGCGGACAATGAGTTTTAGGATGTCCGGTTCTGTGGATGCAAGTGAATAGCCTCTGTAAAGAGTCGTGCCTGGTATATAGGGAACAAATTCCTTTCCTAAAAGCTTGCATGCCTCCCTGA
>CAZBCT010000230.1:0-2822 GCA_964490485.1 uncultured Candidatus Brocadia sp.
CTATAATTTGCATACATTCAATCATACCCAAACAGGCAAATTCTTCGCCCCAACATTTTCAAAAAACTAAATTGTTACGAACTCCTTTATTTGTGCCGTTACCTTTGATGAGCATTGAATCGCAATGTTCCATTCAAGCGGTACGATGCCTTGGTAGAATCTTGTTGTTTTCTATAAGGATCCTGTAGAGTACGTTACACATCTCAATCCCCTTCTAATTTTTTTTTCAATTCGTCAAGTTTGTTGAGGGCATCGAGAGGAGACATACCTGATATATCAAGCTTCTTGATCTCTTCAATTACCTTATCTTGCCTGGATACAAAGAGTTTTAATTGCGTTGGCTGTTTTATGGTCTTTAACGGCGCAAATTTTGGCTTGCCGTTTACATCCAGGGTTGCCGCTTCAAGGTTATTAAGGATAATGCGTGCACGCTGGATAATTTCCTTTGGAACTCCTGCAAGCCGCGCAACGTGTATCCCATAACTTTTATCCGTTCCGCCTTCCACAATTTTTCGCAGGAAAACAATCTCTTCACCCCACTCTCTGACGGCGATGTTGAAGTTCTTGATTCCCGGGAAGAGTAATGCCAGTTCGGTAAGTTCATGATAGTGGGTAGCGAAGAGCGTCCGGGCATGGATGCGCTGGTAGATGTATTCCGTGATTGCCCATGCAATACTGACACCATCAAAGGTACTCGTGCCCCGCCCCACTTCATCCAGAATAATCAAGCTGCGCTCCGTGGCATTATTGAGGATGTTTGCCGTCTCGTTCATTTCCACCATAAAGGTACTCTGCCCTCGTGAAAGCTCGTCCGATGCCCCCACCCGCGTAAAGATCCTGTCTACCGTTCCAATAACCGCTTCTTTTGCGGGGATAAAACTCCCCGTCTGTGCCATCAGGACAAGGAGCGCTATCTGGCGAATGTACGTGCTTTTCCCGGCCATATTTGGCCCAGTAATTACCATAATGGTGTCCCGCGTTCCATCCAGATGAATATCATTGGGGACAAAGCTTTCTACCCCTAGTCGCCGATCCAGCACGGGGTGACGCCCGTCCAGGATTTTTAATTCCAAATCATCGGTAATCTCGGGCATGACGTATCGATTTTCTGCTGCAAGATTCGCAAGGGTTGACAATACGTCAAGGGCGGCAATTGATTCGGACGTCTTTTGGAGCCGCGCCGTATAGGCGCTCACCTGCTCACGTATCTGGAGAAACAGATCGTACTCCAGATCCCGTGCGCGTTCATCGGCCGTCAGCACCTTTGTTTCATACTCTTTGAGTTCCGGCGTGATAAAACGTTCGGCATTCTTAATAGTCTGTTTTCGAATATAGGTCTGAGGAATGTTGTCCTTGTGCACATGGGTGATCTCGATATAATATCCAAACACCTTATTATACCCTACCTTGAGGGAATTAATTCCCGTCCTGGCGATCTCTTCAGCTTGAAAATTGGCAATCCAGCTCTTTCCGTTTTTACTCATGTATCTCAATTCATCAAGAGAGGCATCATAGCCTTCCCTGATAAGCCCCCCTTCTTTAATGGTGAGCGGAGGATCAGGTACAATAGCGGTACCAATCAGGATTCGCACTTCTTCAAGGATGTCCAGTTGCTGCTCCAGGAAAATCAGGATATCCGCAATACAAAATGCTAATTTTTCTTTGAGTGCAGGGAGTTTTGAGAGGGATTGTTTTAAGCTAACAAGGTCACGGGCAGTGGCACGGCCACAACTTATCTTCGTTGCAATTCTTTCCATATCATAGATATTGCCTAACATATCGCGGATTTCACGCCGTAGGGGAGCATTTTCAAATAACTCCTTCACGCCAAGCTGACGGTATTTGATATCGGCAGATGCCCGCAGCGGACTGATGACCCAATCCCTGAGTAATCGTGCACCCATGGGCGTCTTTGTCTGGTCTATCACACCCAGAAAAGAAGCCTCCCGGTCGCCGTTCCTTATGGTCTGGGTTAGTTCCAGGCTCTGCTGTGTGGCCTTGTCCATGAGCACCCTGTTGTTTATTTGATATTGGTGAATTTTGATAATGTGCCGGAGTGACGTCTTTTGTGTCTCTTTCAGATAGTGGATTACTGCGCCTGCAGCGCCCAGGGCTGGTCCGACTGTTTCACAACCAAACCCCTCCAGGGATGCTGTTCCAAAGTGTTCTGTCAGGGTCTTATATGCGGTATCGGGGGAAAACTCCCAATCAGGTCGTGAGGTAATCATACCGTGACATTCTGCCCGAATTTGCTCCATAAAGGAGATATTATTCCTTACGGTTTCTTCAGGCAGTAATACCTCCGACGGATTCAGTCTTGCAAATTCATCAAAAAGTCTTTCCCGCGGGACATCCTCAACTTCAAATTGGCCGGTAGACAAATCGATCCAGGATAATCCCAGCAGATTTTTTGCCTCGAATACAGCCATGAGATAGTTATTCCTTTTGTCCTCCAACAACGTGTCTTCGGTTACCGTACCGGGAGTAATAATCCTGGTAACACCCCGGTCGACGATTCCTTTTGCCTCGTCTGGGTCTTGCAATTGATCGCAGATAGCCACCTTATGGCCAGCCTTGATCAATCTCCGGATATACGATTCGGCTGCATGGTGTGGCACGCCTGCCATGGGCACCGCACTTTCACCTTTGGACCGGGAGGTAAGGGTAATCCCCAACACCTTTGAGGCGAGTTTTGCATCCTCAAAAAACAATTCATAAAAATCACCCATACGGAAAAAAAGCAGCGCGTCTTTATGCTGTCTTTTTATCTCATTGTATTGACGCATCATGGGTGTTTCAGTAATCATGGGCAAATAACCTCA
>CAZBCT010000231.1:0-2713 GCA_964490485.1 uncultured Candidatus Brocadia sp.
GAGTCATACCCGCAAAGAAGGCTCCCAGGGTTTCTTTGGTTCTTTCCTTGCCCACTCAGATAGTCCAAAACAATGGTCAAGTAACGCTGTCCCTTCTTAACGGAGATTTCGTCTACCGCCAGTATGCGAAGATTCTCATAATCTGTCTGGGCGTATTGTCGTTCCAGAAAAAACTTGTCGATTGCTTTTACGGTTTTCCAGTTAATTCCAAAATGTTCTGCAACTTCGGTTACGGTTAATACTTTACAGAGCTCGTGAATATACGCTGCTAAACGATGCGTAACACGACTGTAGGGCTGAAAAAACCCTAAGTCTTCTACTACGATTCGATTGCATGGCTTACAGGCAATTTTACGATACGAACACTTTATCCATACGCGAACTGAACCAAGATTCAGATCCCGCAGGAATCGTTTGTCATGGCGATAAACGCGCTGTGCTTTGCTGCCACACACATGACATATTGGGCGAAATCGCCCATCTGGCACTGCAGTAAGCTGCGATGTCTCGTCATCAGAAAAAACAGTTTGCTTCGTAATTTTTATCCGCTGAAAAGGAAAATAGGGTAATATGCTTAATGTGGACATTGCTGGTCTCCGGTAAATAGTTTATATAGCGATATATATCTATTCTATAGAAAACACCAAATATCCACTCTTTTCAATGATTTAATGGAATTCCTTCTCAATTCCTATTGACTAATTGGGAGAAGAACCGTTTTTTGTAAACTAGGATCGGGAAACGTTGCTGATTATAATGCAAAACTTATTAGATGGAATCCTGACTTTGGTAAGAGTGATCATACTTTTTATAACCAGGCTTTAAACACAGTTTTTAATTATCCAACTAGGGGACTTGCTGCATGCTACTCGTCATTTATATGCGGAGTAAATGGGCATAATTTCAAACATTATGGCGAAATAAACACTGTTGATGCTAGAGTAATTTCAAAAAGCTGTGACATTTGGATAACAGACCCACCCTATGCAGATGCAGTAAATTATCATGAATTAACCGAATCCTTTTTGGCCTGGGATAAGAAGTTTATTGAAAAGATTTTTCCTGAATGGTACACCGATAGCAAGCGAGTGTTAGCTATAAAAGGCACAGGTGAATCCTTCAATCAAAGCATGATTGAGATTTACAGAAACTTAGCCAAACACATGCCGGATAATGGTATGCAGGTAGTCATGTTTACCCACCAAGACCTGGCAGTGTGGGCAGACCTCACGCTTATTCTTTGGAGCGCTGGTTTGCATGTTACAGCGGCGTGGAATATTGCCACAGAAACAGAAAGTGGCGGCCTTAAAGAGGGCAACTATGTAAAAGGTACCGTGTTATTAGTGCTTCGCAAATTAACCACGGAAGCAACGGCCTTTACCGATGAAATTACCTATGAAATTCAGGAAGAGGTAAAACGTCAGATAGACAGCATGAAAAATTTAGAAGACAAAGAAGACCCCAACTTCTCCGATGCTGATTACTTATTGGCTGCCTATGCAGCGACCTTAAAGGTGCTCACAGGCTACAAACGTATTGGCGATATTAACGTAGAATACGGACTCAGTAAACCCCGTGATGGTAAAACCATCGGTCCAATAGAGGCCATCCTCAATAACGCCATCCGCACTGCCTACGACTACCTCATTCCACAAGCCTTTGATAGTTTTATCTGGAAAAACCTCAGTGCAGAAGAACGCTTCTTCATCAAAGGCATGGAGCTGGAGAAAAGCAGTGTATATCAATTAGGCGCCTACCAGGAGATGGCGAGGGGTTTTGGCGTAAAGGAGTTTAAAGACATGCTGGCAAGCACCAAGGCCAACCACGTGCGTTTCAAAATACCTGCCGAGTTTGGCAACCGTTGGCTGCGTGGCGCCGATCCTTTTAGCAACACCTTGCTCAGACAGGTAATCATGGCAATTTGCCAAAGCGAGAAGGAGCAAAATCCTCAGACAGGCCGTTCCTGGCTCAGAAACGAAGTGGAAGAATATTGGAACAAACGTACAACCATTATTGAATTGCTTCGATACCTAAGCACCACAGAACATATCGACCACATGACACACTGGGAAAACCCTGCTAAGTATGCTAAATATTTAGTTGAATTAGTAAGCAATGACGGGGTATAAGAAAGCATGTCGGCTCTGAAAGGTGGAGGAAATTGCAATGAATGATTTTAAAATGTTCGTAACAATTTAGTTTTTTGAAAAATGTAGCGCCGATCCCTTGTGGTCGGCATTGTGCGGGGGATAAACCACCCGCGCTACGTATTCCGTTTTGTATTGATTACACATAAATGTACGGGTTTTTCAAAAAATTAAATTATTGGTGTTGAAGTATTCCATGCCTCTGCGATGTTTAAGGACGTTCTAAAATCAATGGAAAAGAAACTTAACGTTGCACATAGGACAATGCGCCTTAACTGAAATGATCCATCGCTTTTCATCACGAATAAATAACTTGGGCGAAAGTTTCTTTAAAAATACCTTACAGGGCGCTGTCAGCTATGACCGCATCGCAGGCTATTTCAGTAGTTCCATTATTGAAATTGCAGGTGAGCATATCGGGCAGATGCAAGGCAAGGTTCGCATCGTTTGCAACTCTCAATTGCAGCCTGATGATGTTAAATATAGTAAAGATCAGCCACAGGCAATGAAGCTAAGCCTAAAACAAGCGAGGTTTTAAAACCTTGCCTGCAACCGTAATTTTTTAT
>CAZBCT010000232.1:0-2555 GCA_964490485.1 uncultured Candidatus Brocadia sp.
CCCTCTAAAAAGAGGGGATTAAGGGGTGTGTAAATCTGCCATAACACACCCCCAGACCCTCTTTCTAGAGGGGTGCTTAAAGTCGCTGCCGAAGGCAGCCTAATTCAAACCGACAAATTAAAGTTCAAGGAATTTCATATCGTCACACCGTTATGAAGACACGAAACATTCTTTTATAACTATGCGCCTTATCGGTATAAAAATTAAGGTCATATCTTAGCATTTTCATCCCCCATAATTCTATATTATTTTGCTTTACACTTCATTTTCCTAAATTTCTTCCACCATTATGCCTGATACCCCCCCTTTCAAATTTCGTAACAGTTTAGTTTTTTGAAAAATTCCAACGATAGCGATGTTTACCTCGCAGTGTAGGGGCGAAGCATTTGCTATAATTGGCATGCATGTATTCATACCCAAACTGGCAAATGCTTCGCCCCTACTTTTTCAAAAAACTAAATTGTTACCAAATTCTTTTTTTTAAAATATAATTGTTTCCTAGAATCCACAGGCCATGCCAGCGGTATTTATTATAATGTCTTTGAACATTTTATTTTTCTCAGTATAATAAATAAAATTACTTAGTTTTAAAAGCTAAGATGCAAGCAAATTTTCTCAATTCAGGATGTTTATTTCTTGAGGAAACAAGATGAACGATCTCTTGTCAAAGAGTGCAAAGATTGTTGAAAATATTACTCAAAAAGCCTTGCTCCAAAGGCGGTACGAATTACTTGAACCGGAGGCCAAGGAATTCATTGAGACATGTGGTATACATACCACGAAGCACAAAATGACATCTTCCCGGGAAGAAGCAATTCAAGCAGCCAGATCCATTGGTTATCCCGTGGTTCTCAAGATCGTCTCTCCTGATATCAGTCATAAAACCGATGTGGGTGGCGTAAAGCTTGATATAAAGGACGACAGAGGCGTTGAATATGCCTATAACAAGATTATCGGAGACGTAACAAAGAGGCGGCCAGATGCAAGGATTCATGGCATTCTTGTACAGGAAATGGCAATACCTGCCACAGAAGTCATTGTCGGTGGGCTGAGAGACCCGCAATTTGGTCCTGTGGTGATGTTTGGATTGGGCGGTATCTTTGTTGAAATATTTAAGGATGTTTCCTTTCGCATCGCACCGATAGAGGAATATGAGGCGCTCGATATGATTCACGAGATAAAAGGCGCCGGGATTCTCAAGGGTTTTAGGAACAGGGAGGCTGCGGACATTTCCGCATTGGCACAAACGATTGTGCAGGTGTCAGGTATCATGGTTGCCAGAGAAGAGATTAAGGAAATAGACTTAAACCCCGTTCTTGTTTATCCGAAAGGTTTGAAAGCTGTGGATGCACGGATTATTTTGAATCAATTAGATAGAAATAGTGGTACATAACGGTAAGTAATCTCATTGTTTTATGAAACATTATACTAAAAATCGCGTCCTGTTTCCTGAGTTGTGATTACGTAAAAACATGAAAACAAGAACCCCGAAGGGTAACATGCTTCTGGATGAAAAAACAGAAAATAATCTACATTAAATTTGCACCTAAATCCTGCAACAAGACAAAGCGTAACAATTTAGTTTTTTGAAAAATTCCAATAATGGCGATGTTTGCCGCACAGTGTAGGGGCGAAGCATTTGCTATAATTGGCATACATGCATTCATACCCAAACTGGCAAATGCTTCGCCCCTACTTTTTCAAAAAACTAAATTGTTACGACAAAGCCTTGTTGCAGGATTTAGGTAATAGAAAAACCGTAACTCCATGGACAAAACAGACTGCTTTACTCCTATTTCTCAATCAAACAGCATTGTCTGTGGCGCTGTACCCATATTTCTCCCCTGAGTCTAATTGTTGCCGACACGGGGTCATCAATTTACCCTTCGAACGGTGGGTCGGGCTGTGGATTAAATCCTCGTATCACTAATCGGGTCATGCCCGTATTATTATCGAATATTTCTACGGTGGAAATAATCTCTTTGGCCTCATTAATCGGCGTTTCCGGATCATCTGTTTTTGTTACCAACACGCGGAGTTGATACCGCACCCCTGTACCGAGTTCGAGCGTGTCTGCGTTCAAATCTAAAGACACTGACCGTCCCGGTCTCAGGTTTATCGTTCTCTGCGTACCTATGACGCGTCCCGCACTGTTAAGAAACTTCAACGTAACAGGGGAGGGAAGAATATCGGGATCGCCGATGGTGTTGACCACATTGATGCGAACGGTTTGACCGGTAACGATACCAATCATGCCAGAATGATCATTTTCCGTAGCAGCCCACACGGGACTCGTGATCCCGAAGGCCAGAAGCGCTGCTAAAATTACTTTTTTCCTCATAGTTTTGTTCCTTTCATTGACTCTCGGCAGCCGATAGCTGCCTGATGTACAGAAATTAATTAGGCTGCCTTTGGCAGCTACTTTAAATCTCCCCTCTAAAAAGCTTACTGTTGGGCAAAATTTGGCTGGACAAAATAAATATTTTATATCAATTTAGTATTTCGAAAAATTAAGCCCTGTTAAGGGCGTACTGTTTGTAGCAATGAATTGTTAA
>CAZBCT010000233.1:0-2546 GCA_964490485.1 uncultured Candidatus Brocadia sp.
ATCGCTCCTAACGGAGCTTTTCACGGTATTTTTTCAAAAAACTAAACTATTACCAAAAAACTAAATTGTTACAAAGGTTGAAATTTCACCTAAACATTAAATTAGGTTGCCTTTGGCAACGACTTTAAATCTCCCCTCTAAAAAGAGGGGCCGGGGGTGTGTTATGGCATTATACACACCCCTTAATCCCCTCTTTCTAGAGGGGAATTACAAAAGATTGAAATTCCTATACATTAAATTAGGCCTTCGGCGACTAAACATTCCCCTCCCTTGACTTCGTCGTAAGCTCAGTCGAACAATGGGAGGGGCAAGGGGAGGGTGATGAGCTTTTTCCTTCACCCCCACCTAACCTCCTCCATCGAGGGGGGAGGAGCTATAATGATTTACAAGCCAAAAATCCCCCTTAAAAAAGCTTACAGTTGGACAATTTCTGGCTGGACACGTTTAAGGGAGTAGATGCCTTATTATTCAAGGGTTTTATGGCGTATACTTCACAAAATAACGTCTTGCTAAAACTATGGCATTTCTGATGTTTCGGCGTGTCCTCACGCCGAAACCCACTGTCGACGACTCCCGATTCGTCACGGTGCCGGGGATTAATTCTTGTTTCGGTGAGAGGACTCACCGAAACATCCAACAATTATACGCTCCGTCAGGAGCGACCTGTTGCATATTCATCGGATACAGGTCGCTCCTATGGAGCTCATCATATCGCAACGATTCATTGCTACAAACAGTACGCCCTTACAGGGCTTTCTTTTTCAAGACACTAATTTGATATAAATTGTTTAGTTTTGTCCAGCCAAAAATTGTCCAACAGTAAGTTAAAAAAGGGGAACCAGGGGGGTTGTATAAACAATTTTACGAAGGTTCAATCGTCCACGATTGAACCGAAACGTTTTGAATTTTTGCGTCTCGTTTAAATCAAAAACTCCTATGCGCTATTGAAATAGCTGGTTCAATCTATAAGAATGAACCAGCGTAAAAAAGGGTGGATGAAGCGAAGAGTGTCCACCAGATAAACTGATTAAACAATTGACATTGTTTTGGTAATTACTTAATATAAGCGACAGAATCTGATTATGTGCTGATCAAGGCAGAGGGGGCGGGAAGCGGTGAAGATTGCGGCGCTGGGCCGTGAATATTTTAACCAATTTACTCAATTGTATCAATAAAGGAAGATATCATGAAGGCAGTTGTTTTTTATGAACATGGCGGAGTGGATAAACTAACCTATGCAGATATGGAGAAGCCGAAAATTTCTCCCTATGAAGTGCTGGTAAAGGTAAAGGTGTGTGCGCTTAATCATCTGGATATTTGGGTAAGGCAGGGATTGCCCGGAGTAGAGATCCCTATGCCGCATATTTCGGGGAGTGATAGTGTTGGTGAAGTGGCTGAGGTGGGGATTGAGGTGAAGAATTTCAGGCCGGGCGACAGGGTCATCGTTGCCCCTGGTGTTCGCTGCAGAAAGTGTGTGTATTGTATCACCAACAGCGACAGCATGTGCAATAGCTTCAAGATTATGGGGTTTCAGGTGCAGGGAGGGTATGCGGAATTTGTGAAGGCACATGTCGATAATATCATTCCCATTTCCCAAAAGCTGTCATTTGAGGAATGGGCAGCAGTCCCTTTGGTGTTTGTAACGGCGTGGCACATGCTCATTACCCGGGGACAACTCAGACCAGGGGAGCAGGTACTGATCCATGCTGCCGGCAGTGGTATCGGGAGCGCCGCTATCCAGATAGCCAGGCTGGCGGGCGCCCGTGTGATTACGACCGCACGGGGGAAGGAAAAATTGGAAAAGGCGAAGCAGTTGGGCGCCGACGAGGTCATCGACTATTCGAAAGAGAATTATGCAGACAGGATTAAAGGGATTACCAACAACAAAGGGGTTGATCTTATCTTCGAGCATATTGGGCCTGATACGTGGGAGAAGAATCTTCAATGCCTCACGAAGAGCGGGCGTATGGTGGTATGCGGGGCGACAAGTGGACCGCAGGCAACGGTGGAGCTCCGGTATTTATTCATGAAGCAGCATGCGATTATCGGCTGTTATATGGGCAGCAAAAAGGAGCTTCTGGACGTGTTGAACCTGGTAGAATTGGGAAGATTGAGACCCGTACTTGACAGTACCTTTCCCTTACAAGAGGCATCAGCAGCGCAGCAAAGGATGTTAAACAGGGAAAATTTTGGAAAGATTGTATTAAAGATTTAAGGTAACAATTTAGCTTTTTGAAGAAGGTAGCGCCGATCCCGTGTGGTCAGCCTGCCGGCAAGCTCGTGCGATGGGCTATCCACCCCCTAACCCCCGCCAGCGGGGGACACTTTCGCGCTACGTATTCTGTTTTGTTTGGATTGAATTTAAATGTATGGATTTTCAAAAGCGAAATTGTTACGGTTTAAGAAGTATCTTTCGATCTGCTATTAAAACAGTTCTTTGAATCCGGTGAACAATTTTCCTTTCGTTTAATTCCCATCGAGCGTACTATTGACTAGTATAACGTTTTCATAAAACATTTACGGATGACGGGGATTGTGATACAATA
>CAZBCT010000234.1:0-2541 GCA_964490485.1 uncultured Candidatus Brocadia sp.
CCTGAGGAGCGGTTAATATTTTTAGTATCAATTTGTGGGTAAAGGGCAGGGCTAGCCCCTCCCATCAAAGGGAGGGGAAGATTTAGTAGCTGAAGGCCTAATTTCATGCCCTATCGCGTATGATCAGTGATTGCCTCTCCTATAGCATAAAGGTTCCCATCATTCGATCCAAGGTAAATAGTGCCATCAGTGTCGATCGTTGGTGACGATTCGATAGCGTCCCCCGTTTCAAAAATCCACTTCAAACTACCATCGGAATCAAAGGCATACAATATTTTATCCCTGGAGGCAGCGTAAATGGTGCCGTCTGCCCCAACGGCAGGGGATGAAGGAACAGAGGCGCCTGTTTCAAATTTCCACTTCAGTTTTCCCTGGGCAGTAAATGCATAGAGATGATTATCTCCGGAGCCGACATATACGTTTCCTTCCGTGTCAATTGCGGCTGAAGAATCGATGTCATATTGGGTGTCAAACGTCCATGCTGTCTTTCCGTCCGGACGAAAGGCGTAAAACCTTGCATCCTCGGAACCAATATAAATATTTCCGTTTGGCGCAATTAACGGAGAGGCATCTAAGAGGTATCTGGTGCCAAAACTCCATAGAGCCTTACCTTCGGGTTTCATGGCAAATAAATAATAGTCTCCTGAGCCGAAATAGATCATGCCATCTGGTGCAATGGCAGGAGACGACATAATGTGGTCTGCGGTCTTTTGTGTCCATTGTAATTTTCCATCATGGGTAACGGCATGGAGTTTTTTATCCCACGATCCAACGTAAATCATGCCATCGGGCGCAATGGCAGGGGATGAAATAATGCCCCCTTCAGATTTGTACTTCCACTGTAAAGTGCCATCGGGATTTACCGCATAGAGATGACCATCCCACGACCCGAAAATAATTACGCCATCTTTTCTGATGGCAGGCGAGGAATCGACCTCATCCTGTGTTTCAAATGTCCATTTCAGTTTGCCATTTCTGGTAACGGCATAGAGTTTCTTGTCTTTCGAACCAAAGTAAATGGTGCCGTCTTCCCCGATTGCCGGTGAGGAAGCAATGGGGCCGCCAGTGTGAAACGTCCACTTCAGTGCAGGTTTTTGAATGCCTGTCGATGGGCTTCTTCCGGTATGTTGCAAATCATGCCTGAACATAGGCCATGGGGTTTCTGCAAGTTGCGCATAAAGTGCGGTTGGCAGTGAGGTAAAGAATAATAAAAAGATGAATATTGGTAGGGTAAGAGCTTCACTATATTTTTTTAACATATAAAAAGGTCCTTTTTTAGGATAATAGGGTAATGCTAAAGTAGTTACTCAAAAGGTAACAATTTAGTTTTTTGAAAAAGTAGGGGCGAAGCATTTGCTGGCTTGTGTATGAACGCATGTATACCAACGATAGCAAATGCTTCGCCCCTACACTGCGCGATAAACATCACCATTATTTGAGTATTTGAAAAACTAAATTGTTACCTCAAAATCAACTTGAACTCCTGGTGCTGGTTCAATCTTGTAGATTGAACCACACATTTTGAATGGGATGAGCAAGTTTGGAATCAGTATTTGTCATGAGAAGAAAGCCAAATGTTTTGGTTCAATCGTGGACGATTGAACCAGCAAGCGATGTTTAAGTTTGCAGAAACACCCGCTGACCCCTGTAGGGCGACCAGCCTGGTCGCCTTACCGTGAGGGGAGATTAAACGTTGCTGCCAAGGCAGCCTTATTAAAATGCTGCCTGAAGACACGGATGCCCCTTCTTGAAACAATGATCTTGTACCCCTGACAGATACCATCAGAGTATCCCTTTCGTTGACGGAACATCTTTCACCCGCTCGTCTATCCGTACCGCATCGTGCAATGCCCTGGCGAGTCCCTTAAATATGGCCTCAGCTATGTGGTGCGTATTGCTGCCGTAAGGCACGTTTACATGCAAATTTATCCCCGCATTGGCGCTGAATGCCTTGAGAAATTCTTCGACGAGTTCTGCATCAAAATTTCCGATCTTCCCGGTATGGAAGGTGACATGATATACCAATGCAGGCCTGCCGCTAATGTCTATGGCGATGGAGGCAAGAGTTTCTTGCATCGGAACGCTTGAATTTGAAAATCTCCGGATTCCCTTTTTGTCTCCTAATGCCTCTTTTAATGCCTGTCCCAGACATATCCCAACGTCTTCCACTGTGTGATGATCATCTACCATACGGTCGCCAGTCGCCTTGAGTTCCAGGTCGAGCAGGCTATGTTTGGTGAGGATATCAAGCATGTGGTCCAGGAAGCCTATACCGGTGGTAATATGGCTCTCCCCTTTCCCGTCGATATTGACGGTTAAAGCAATCTCTGTCTCTTTGGTCTTTCGATGAATGGTGGAGGTTCTTTTTGTCATTTGAATCGCACGGATATGAGCGCCGTGCCCTCTGTTAATATTTAAGAATTTCAAAGTTGTTGCAGAGCGAAGATATTCTTCGTTCTCTATTGAAAAACAGTACGCCGAATATTGAATATCGAACAAGGAATGTTGAATGATAAAGTATTTTTACTTCACTATTCGATA
>CAZBCT010000235.1:0-2460 GCA_964490485.1 uncultured Candidatus Brocadia sp.
TATGGTTCAATCGTTCGACTGAGCGCTCACGACGAAGTCTGCAAGATTGAACCAGTCGTAACGACTTTCAAGCTCTTCTCATTGTAAGGCGACCAGGCTGGTCGCTCTACATGGACCGGGGTAGGGGTGTGTAAGGCAATAACAAAAAGTTTGAAATTCCTAAACACTAAATTAGAAAGAAGGAGGTGATAAATAAAATTTGTGTTTTTAATACGCGAATAGATTTTTATAAGCGTTAATGAAGGAAGGGAGGTGTAAATAAATAAACTGAATTTTTTAAGCATTGTATTTTACTTTTTGACATAGGAGGAGACAAACTTGAAGGCATTTAAATCTACATTACTTTTGGCATTTTTCTTTCTTGCAATGTTGATCACAGCAAACGCTGTGCAGACTATTGCAAGTGACAGTTCTGTACCGGGGACTGTTGATAAACAAATCACCGCTGTTCCACGGATATCCGGAGCAAAGGCACTAGCATCAGCCACTGCGCTGCAACCCGTGGTTACGGAAACCGGGTTGATTTCGTTGTCTGTTGATGGCCTCGGCACCACTGGCTCCGGGACAATTCAGGTTGAGAAACCGGCAGGCGCGACGGTAAGAAAAGCTTTCATGGCTGCAGCCGATGTGTGGGGCAGCAATGGGAATCCTGGTCCGTTGCCTGACGGGGCTATCCAGCTCAACGGCACACCCGTAAACTGGAGTTTGCATGTAAAACTGAACGCTGTTTTTGGAGGTCCGAACCATGCATGGGCTGACGTCACGAGTATTGTAAAACCAGTCGTTGATGCCGCCCCTGCGGGGATTATCGATCTTAACGTAACCGAGACAATCTACCTGGACGGTTCCATTTTGGCGGTCATCTTTGATGATCCCAGTCAAACGCAGAGCAATACCATCGTGCTGATGTTTGGCGCCCAGGAGACCACCGGCGACACCTTCAACGTATTATTTTCTGCCCCGATAGACAAGAGTGACCCGAGTTTGGGGATGGATCTCTCTCTGGGAATTGCTTTCAGCTACCAACCGGGTGGTCAAGTAAGCCAAGTGGACATCAATAGCCAGAGGCTTACCTCTTCGGCAGGCGGCCAGGATGACGGTTATTCTTCTAACGGAGGGCTGTTAACGGTCGGTGGTATTGGTGATAGCAATGCAAATCCGCCGGACCCGAATGCGGGCGCCTCAGATATCCGCTATGATGATGAGCTGTATAATATCCTGCCCTTTGTCAATACTGGTGATACGAGCATGGTGATAAACACCTTCAATCCATCGAATGATGACAGCATCTTTTTTGCCGGATTATCTATCAAAGCCGCCGTCGCCATCGTTGGAGAAGGCATCATTTTAGGGCCAACAAGTGCCACCAATCCTGTGGGCACAGAGCACACCGTGACTGCAACCGTGCAGGATGACAATGGTGACCCGGTCGCAGGGCGCAACGTGGATTTCTCAATCGTATCTGGCCCGCATGCAGGACTTACGGGTAGCGACACAACGGATGCGAGTGGACAGGCAACCTTTGCCTACACAGGACACACCGCTGGTACGGATGTCATTGAGGCGAGCTTTGTCGATAGTAACGGACAAACGAAGACGTCGAATCAGGTAACAAAGACGTGGGAAGGATGCACCGCCATCGAACTCAAGTCCTTTAATGTCAGGACAAATTCCAATGGTAAAGTTTTCCTTTCCTGGGAAACTGCCACAGAGATCGATAATGCCGGTTTCAACCTTTATCGGGCCAGAACTAAGGATGGGAATTATAAGAAGCTCAATAATGCTCTCATCCCTGCGAAAGGCAATGACGCATCTGGTGCCACTTACCGGTATGCAGACAAACCACGCAAAGGCACATACTATTACAAACTGGAGGACGTGGACTACTACGGGGTAAGCACCCAGCATGGGCCTGAAAAGGCGAAAGTGGGGTCAGCGGATAATGCGTCACGCCGTTCAAAGAAGGCGCGGCGTTAGATGCGCATGAGATGATGTTGGAAGTTGGAAGGTAGAAGTTGGAAGGTAGAATAAAAAAGACGTAATCGGTCAGGGGTCAGCTTTCAGCAACCAGGCTGAAGCTGACCCTGATGCCGGAAGGATTAGCTAGACATTAAAATTATCAGAGAAAGGAAATAAGTAATGGAAAACAAGAAATTACCCGTATACGAAGCGCCAGAAGTGATTACCTACACCGACGAGGAGATATTTGAAAAACTCGGACCTGCACATACCGGGTATGTGAAGGGTGGCGACCGCCCATTCTAAGGCGAATGGCTGGTGAGGGAGGTGTCTGTGCGGTATCGCCGCACAGACACCCCTCACAAATTTGGCATTTGGCGGTTTTTTTGTAAGGGTAACAATTTAGCTTTTTGAAAATCCATACATTTGAATTCAAACCAAACAAGCGTAACAATTTAGTTTTTTGAAAAATAGCCCCGTAGGGGTGAAATGTTTATAGAA
>CAZBCT010000236.1:0-2414 GCA_964490485.1 uncultured Candidatus Brocadia sp.
AGGGGAGAGCAGAAGTCCCCTCTAAAAAGAGGGGATTAGGGGTGTGTTTCTCATGACATATGCCTTGTCCATCAATGATGGTTAAAACCGTATTTTATTGAAATTTTTCAAAAAACTAAAGTGTTACGATGCTTTTAATATCAAGGAATTCAGAATGACAAAAGGGTGCGCATTCTCTTCCCGGACAGCCTGTTCAGGGCTGACATTTCGCCATGGTCTCTCGCACTTTTTCCTTTGCCTTCGTTAAAACTGCTTCTGGCACAGAGAGCAGTCCTTGCTTCTCCACGATATCAAAAAGCAGAAAAACCAGTTTAGGATCAAACTGGCTGCCGGCATTATCAGCAAATTCTTCAATAATCTTTTCAGGTGGAAAGCTTTTTCTAAAAGGTCGTTCAGATACCATGGCAGCTAATGCATCAACTATGGCAAATATCCTGGCGCCCAGAGGTATTTCATTACCTTTGAGCCCCACGGGATAACCAGAGCCATCATAATTTTCATGATGGTACTGAAGAATCAATCTTTCATTTGCAAAAAAGTCGAATAATCCGGTCAGTTCTGCCATCATATCGGGCTGGCTTTCAATCTCACTCTTTTCGCTGGTACTCAGCCCTGTGTTTTTACTGCTCAACAGTTTTTCCAGCATGAATTTGAAGTTATCATGAAGTTGTGCAGCGTTTTTAAAGGACTCTACGATAGAAGGGGGAAGATTAAACCTTTCCCCTATGAGTTCAATATACTGTGTGACTTGCTGATTGTGCTTCTGGTATTGAGAGTCCCCCAAATTCCGAGCCATAAGACACACAGATTGGATAGACGCCTTTTTTGTTTTTTCCAGAACAGATGAAAAGTTTTCTTTCAGGTAACTGAAATCCCTGGCTTTGCAAAGCTCAGCTTCTACAAATTCCATTGAAGAATCTTTCAGGTAAACACAGACTCTATTTCTCCCTTCTGCCTTGGAGCGGTAAAGAGCCTTGTCTGCAAATGCTATCAGCTTGTTACTTTCAGATGGTTGATGATGCTCCACTGATGCCACCCCAATACTCACGGTTGCAATTGTTGTATTGGTTCCATCAGTATACGTCTTTGACTCGCAGGTCAATCGAATTTTTTCAGCGATACTCAGTGCATCATCAATGCCTGTATTGGGAAGAAGAATCAGGAACTCTTCCCCGCCATATCGGAAAACAAAGTCATACTCTCTTACTCCTCGTTTTAAACAGACAGAAAATTCACGCAATACAAAATCACCGAAACTATGCCCAAAGGTATCGTTAATAATTTTGAAATAATCTATATCAAGCAGCAGGCAGGATAAATCGGTTTGATGCCTTAATGCGCGGGCATACTCCTTTTCAAGGATTTCCGTCATATAATGACGATTATGCAAACCGGTCAACTCATCATAGATGGCCTTTTTACGCAAAACATTGCGTGTTTCCAGCAACTCTTTATTCATTTCTACAATCCGCTTTCCGGCATTCAGACGCATCCTGAGTTTATTTTGATTGACTGGTTTGGTGAGATAGTCATCCGCACCCGATTCCATTCCGGAGAGAATATCCACCATCTCGCTTTTAGAGGTAAGCAAAATGATATACGTGTATAGTTCTCTGGCTTGTTCCCGAACCTTGCGGCATATCTGTATACCATTCATACCGGGCATCATCCAATCGAGGATGAGAAGATTTGGGGCATTTTCAGACTGAATGATCTTCCAGGCATCAAGACCATCTTTGCACGATATAACCTCATACTCCATGTCTTCTAAAAACTTCTCTAGTCTGAGCCGTGTAATATTTTCATCTTCTGCTATCAATATCTTCATATACCACCGAAACCGTTCATTTCATTGCCTATTATCTTCTGCCAACAGCCGCACCGCGCCGTGTTCATAACATAATCAGTATGAAAATGCAACCATTATTTGGATTTAATAAAATTCCGTAACGCATTTACCAGACGCGCTGTTTCCTTTGTCAAAGCTCCATAAGCTTCTTCAACATCTTCCAGTCTGTTTTCTCTTCCCATCATCTCCAGGCTCAATGCTGCTTTAAACACCGTATTATTCCCAAAATTAGCAACTGCCCCCTTTAGTTTATGGGCTGATTTTTCCAGGGCATTATTATCACGACTATGAACGGCCTCCTTTATTGATGACATTTGCTCAGGTAAACCATCAATAAACATTTCCGCCAGTTCTTTGAGAAATTCCACTTCGTTAGCATTTATTTCGAGAGCCTCATTCTTGTCAAAGACTATTTCATCGTTTTCCCACTTTTCTGTCCTGAAATCGGCAATATCATTTGAATTTGCTTTCATTCTAAATTCCTCCTTACAATTGAATTAGGCATTCGGTAACTTTTACCCTGTGTCCCTTCGCTGGTTCAATCGTCCTCGATTGAACCGAAACG
>CAZBCT010000237.1:0-2313 GCA_964490485.1 uncultured Candidatus Brocadia sp.
GAGTTTGTAAATGTCTAATCCCGTTAGTGCCATGCTCTACTATCCTTTCACATAAGAAATTTGCGCAGCATCAAATGAAGAACCACCCCTTCACCCTCACTCATACAAGGAGGATGCCGTGGTGGTTCTCCAACAGGAAAAGCCTTCGTGTGATATTGCGCACTTACCATAAAACTATGCTTTTAAATCACCACTTGTCTGTATAATTTTACTGACTAATCCATATTTGGAAGCCTCTTCGGCAGACATCCAGAAATTTCTCTTGGTATCTGTCTCTACCTTTTCCAGGGGCTGTCCCGTCTCAACAGAGATCAAACGGTTAATCTTTTCCCTGATTTTAAGGATTTCACTGGCTTCTATTTGAATATCGGCCGCAGTACCATGGATACCGGTGGAAGGCTGATGAATGAGCACACGGGCATTGGGCAGGCTGAACCGGTTTTCCCTTTTTGCGCCAAGCAGGATAATCACCGCAGCACTGGCAGCAACCCCAGCACAGACAGCTTTTACCTTCGGCTTGATAAACCGCATCATATCATAGATTGCAAAACCCGCATCAGCATCGCCCCCCGGGGAATTAATGAACATTTTAATATCTTCATTGCTCTCCCCTTCAAGGAGTATAAGCTGAGTCATGACCTGTTGTGCCATCTTTTTGCTCACCTCGTCCGAAACCATAACCGTGCGCGTCTTTAATAATCTTGCAATCAAATCGCCCCCGGCACGTTTTTCCTTCTCTTCACCAGCACCTTCATCCTGAATACGTAGCACCTGACTCTTTCCTAAGAAAGAGATTGGCATATCAAAGATCATGTATAGACTCCAGAAATTAAAAACAGATAAATTTGCATTTCAACACAGCCGTAAACAAATCGGCAGCCTTCGCGGGTTCAAGTTTGTAACTTGAACCCAAATATTTATTCCTTCAACAGCTTTCTTATAGTGTATGGACTCTTGTTCCTTCAAATTTAAGGGTTCAGGTTACAAACCTGAACCCGCTGAAGACCTTTTCATGAAACGCACTACTACAAATCCGCTGCTTTTTTGCGAGTGTCACCTCAGCATGGTATATCTTTTGGTGTAACTATATCGCAACCAAGCCTCCCTTAGAAAAGGGAAACATCCCCACGAATAAAAGGGGCAAGGGAGGTTTTGCAATAAAGTTTTCTAAAACATTGGCGCCATAGCCAGCGCCGGATGGTTGACTTTCTGCATGTAAGCCACAACTTCATCCTCAGTCTGGGCAACCGTTTCATCAGCTATTTTGTTGAGAAAATCTTCAAGGCCCAATTCCTGGGCAGTTCCTGCAAGCGTTTCCGTCAACTCCTCTTTCAGCGCCTTGGGCATCCATACAACACGGCCCAAACCGCCATCTGCTGAAATGAATTTCCTGCTGCCTAAATAAAACTTGCTGTGTCCCATAAACCCAGGGGTCTGCAAACCACCACCGACCGTTCCAGCAAGCGTGGAAAATTTCATACCACAGGGGGTCATTTCCGTAAAGTCCCGGTCAACCACCATGATCCCATTCGTCATGGGCAACATCGCCGAAATACACTCAAAACAGCCGCAACTGGTCATCGGGTCTGTCATAATGCTATACAAACTCACCTTCTCCAACGACCGGTTTGACCCATTATAGATAAATGAGTTTGTGCCTTCCCACTGTCCCAGATTTTCATTCACCACCTTACCCCTCTCGATAGGCTGGTTTGGCCCCGTGGGATTGATCTCGTAGCCCGCCTTACCGTCCAGCCAACTGACGGAACCACAAAGGCCAGAACGTTCCGGTGTCACAACGCAAATATGGGTAGGCGCAAAACTTTGGCAGAGGGTGCAACTGTAAAACATATTCACCGAGTCATCAGTCATACCCTCCAATCGCGCATCACGCTCTGCATAAGCGGCGCGCACGTCTTTTAATATCCGCTCAACATCTTCTCTTTTGGTATAAAAGGTAACCTGAACCTTGTCAACAATAGCCCCAAAATTACTGTGGATCTGTGAGTGGATGATGCTCCCGATGTGCTTGATCCTGAAGCCTGACTTAAAGGCCTCTTTGCTGATACGATGTCGGATGATATCTCTTTGCCCCATGTGGAACAGTCCCTGTGCTTCACCCAGAAACCGATGCATCTGACGTTCGAATATAGGCTCAAAATCAGGCTGCATCTTTCGGCCTGCCACCTCAACCATAATACCAAGCGACACGCCGGGACCTGGCTTAATTTCGTCAAGATCTGGCCCAATAATCTGTATTTTACCATCCTCAACCTCGTCAATTTCTTTGGTGCACACATATTCAAAGGCAGG
>CAZBCT010000238.1:0-2279 GCA_964490485.1 uncultured Candidatus Brocadia sp.
AGATTCTTCGGCGGTATCGTACCCATACGCCAGATGCCCTTCATAACCGGATTGTGAATAAATCTGCCATGCTTTTCATACATGTGGCAGAACTGGCATGTTGGGGTGCGATAGTCCTTTCCTGGCCTTACTTCCGATAATGGCCGGTTAAAATCAAAATGATCTTCTTCCTTATGATAGATTACGCCATGCTTTGATTCGCCATAAGATTCAGCATCAGGATGGTCAGGACCCATGTGACAGGTAATACAGGCCTCTGGTTGTCTGCCTTCTGCAGCGCTGAACTTATGCCGTGTATGACATACATCGCACTTTTCTGCGCCGGAATGGCACAAATCACAACCGTGCTGTCCATATAAATACCCTCTTCGCGCAGCCTCCGCATACCACGGCACGATCGTATTTGCCTCCCACGACTGAATGTGGTTGGGACGCCCAACCTCTCTCTCACGCAGGAAGTCATCAAACTGCGGCCTGTGGCATTCACCGCACACCTCGCCGGTTGGCATCCGGATCTGTTTCTTTTTTGTGTCAGCATGACAATCAAAACAATCAACTTCATTCAAAATCCTGTTGGTGCGTTTTTCAATTTCGGACGTTCTTGCAGACAGATAGGGAGTGCTCTTGGGATTTTTATGGCCAGAACCTCTCCAGTCTCTCACAACGCCCGGGGTTGCTTCTTCATGACACGTTATACACAGATCCCTTCTTTCTTTTTCAATAAAGATAGAATGATCCAGGTTTTTCATGGGTTCATAATGACGGTTGGGCTGCCAGTACATATCCAGCATCTGTGGTTTGTAATAATCTTTAAATGGTCCGGCACCCTCACGGAGTCCAACGTTATCTTTGTAAACAGCCCGGTACCAGTCGGGCGTCCCCTCATACAGATCTGGTGGCGTTTCCTTCTTGGGTGGTTGTTCGGCTGCCCACGCCACAGAAGTAAACAGCATCGCAGACAAACACAACCCTATTCCAAATTTTTTCATTTCATTCACCTCCATAGGTATTAGATGCTATTTATTTTTTCGTTTCTTCTGGTTTAATGAGTGACATTACATAATAGGTCAAACACCATCTTTCTTCGTCAGTAAGCTCCTTCGCAAACGATGGCATGGGAGTACCGTTCAATCCCGTGGTAAATCTGAGGTAAACATCCTGAGGTGAATTGCCTCCCTTAAATTTCCCTGTAGTAAAATCAAAGGGTTTTATCGGAAAACCAAAATCATCTTCCTGCTCAGCAGCGCTGGGACCATCTCCACGTCCTTCGATGCCGTGGCACTTCCAGCACTCCAGTTTTTCTTCGTAAATTTTTTTCCCCTCTGCAAGGCATTTTTCCGTAGGTCTAACCCGTAAACCAACCTCTACAGGTGAGTCAGGTTTCCTGACTTCAAACGCCTCAGAAAAACTCTTCAGAACAGGAATTACCGACGCCCGTTGTTCTTCCGTCAAAATGTCCCATGGAATCATGGTAGAATTCGGAACCCCAAAAGAAATCGTACGGTAGATATCCTCATCTGTAGGAAGTGAACCACTCGGCGTCGTTCTGAATTTATAAGCACCTCTGGTAAAATCACGTGGTTTAGGAAGCATCGACCTTGCAACAGGCCCGTCTCCCTTACCCTCTTCGCCATGACAGGGGCTACAATACTTTTTATAGGTATCCTTACCTAAATCGGTAACCTCTGTTGGTATATTAACTTCGCTGGCAATCACCGGCGCTATACTCAGCATCAGAGCTGCGCTTGTTACCGCCGTGGCACACCAAAAGCCAACCTTATCCAATAAGACCTTAGGTTTCATATCGCCTATCCTCCTTTCCAATTGCTATTGTATAACACAAACACATTATTCTCATTAATACACGTACTTTTCCATTGCTAATTCTGTGAATAAACAAACTCTATCGTCGTAGTTTCTTTCGGATGTACCGTTACCTCCTTTTCTAAATTTCCTAACTCTTCATGCCATACCTGGAATGTATAGGTTCCGGGCGGGATATCACAAATTTCAAAATAGCCGTTTCTGTCTGTCGCATCAAAATAGGGATGATCAAGAACGACAATCCATGCATATGCGTTTTTATGAAGGTCACACGTTAGCTTGATGATCTCCGGGTAATCGAATTTTTTTGAAATCCTCTGTTTGTACGTAGTGCCAAGATTGAAAGGCTGGTTCCTTGTTGACCTGGTATGAATATTATGCATCTGCTCATCGCCATTTAAGAAATCAACGGTTGTGCCTGACACAATCGCAATTACATGAGGAATGAAATAATT
>CAZBCT010000239.1:0-2221 GCA_964490485.1 uncultured Candidatus Brocadia sp.
CACGGCGCGGTAAACATCGCTATTATTGGAATTTTTCAAAAAACTAAATTGTTACTAGAAGATCGATTTTCGAATGACAAAAATCATTTGCAGAATTTAAAGAGTAGATATTTTTCTAAATTATATTGACATTTTATATTTAAACTATATATTGAGACTCAATCTCATTTACAATTTCTGAAATTTTTTACAGGAGGATGAAATATGTCGGTGCTTATTGTAGGAGGCGACCATTTAGGGAGTATTCCAAAAGAGCTGGATAAAATCGGGGTTACAGAGGTTCGGCACGTAACGGGCAGGAGTGGGCAAAAGATTCGTGACGGAATCCCGGAAACGATGGATTTCATTATCATGCTCTATGACTTTGTAAACCATAACCTGGCATGCAAAATAAAGAAATTGGCGGAAAACAAAGAGATTCCCATCTTGTATTCAAAGAGGTCATGGGCTTCTATACATCAAAAAATGAAGGAATGCCAGAATCAATTGAGAAAAGCGGGATTGCCACTTGTATTAAATTAAGGAAATGGTGCGGTTAAAAAAATGGCACTGATTGCAATAGGAAATTTAAAAAAAGGGGTTAATAACCGACCGGCTAAAGTACAGCCATTAACCCCCGGGACCAAGGCAAGGGGGTTTTCACCTCTTTGCCGGGCCTTAAAAAAAGTATAAAGGGTTCTTCTGTTAATGTCAACAAGAACCCACAAAGAATTTCTTACTGCAAATTAGCTTTGAAAAAGTTGCTAAATGCTTAATTCAAAAATATAGCGTGAAGATGGATAACAGCCGACCGGCTAATCTGTATAGCTGTTACCTCCATAGGGACCAAGGCAGAAGAATAGAATTCCTCTTTTGTTGGGCTTTTTTGTTTTTATGGCTATTGGCATGAAAACATGTTTGTTGGGGTGAGGAAAGGGGGTGATTCGATTGACAGAAGAAGCAAAAGTAGATGTGTAAAGTTCAATAGAAATTCGTGCGCGTTCCCGCCAGTTGCAAGGCATTACGAAGGAGGTGGTAACAGATAGTATGGAATCGAAGTCAGAATAAATATTCTTTAAGGAATATAAGAATTGATTCATCATCGTAATTTAAAAGGAGGTTATATGAGATTAATGAAAAAAAAGAGAGGCTTATTATGGATTTCCCTTTGGGTTGCAATTTTTAGCATCAACATGTTTTCACCTCAGAAGGTAATGGCAGAGAATAATCCAAGGATTGGCGTCTTATTAGTTGGTCATGGTTTTTTTACTGAAAATCCCAAGTTTTTCAGTCTCGTGGAGGAGGTACAAAATCGTCTGCCAGAATACCAGGTTGACAGTGGCTTGCATATGGTAATGGATATGGCTACGCACAAGTCGTGGCAAACGGAAGACGAAGCCATTCGCCGGCTGGAGGCGGAAGGAGTGGAAAAGGTTGTTATAGTTCCAATGTATTTAAATACTGATTCCAGCACGGTGGAGGTTATTAAGTGGGTCATAGGTTGTAAGGTTAAGGAACACCCTGATACGTCTGACTATCTGGGTGAAATTGTTGGCTGCCCTGGTGAATATGATGCCCAAAATGATTTCTGCAATCACATGGGTGCTTTACACAGAAGATTCCAACCTTTTAGCGATATGCAATATATTGCCACGAAAGCAATTGATTATCATCCTGATATTTCCAATGTGCTTTTAGAGAGGGCTCAGGAATTCAGCACACAACCGTCTCATGAGGTCGTCCTTCTGGTTGGACATGGAGACGGGGACGATGCTATTGATCAAGACTACCGGAATAATGTACTGGCAAAGTATGCAAGTGATGTGAAAAGTATGGGCGGCTTCTATGATGTGCAGTATGGTACGATTCGCGAAGACTGGTGCGAAAAGAGGGTGGATGCCGTTCAGGATATCAGGGGTAAAATTAACGCTGCTGTGAGTGAAGGCCGTACAGTTATATGGGTTGAAGTTCGCATTGCCAGTTGGACTAATGCCCACAAACAGGAATGGGATACTTCTGATTGCAGCAAACTGGGTACGAAAGATTTGCTGGATGCAGGGAAGTATATCAAAGCAAACTACCTGCTCTACAAACCCATATCGTTGGCCGATTGGGTTGTTTCTATGGTGAACGACGCGGTAACTAACAACCAATATGTTAATTGTCTTAGCAGCGAATAACCATTTGAAGACTTCTGCAAAATAGCTTTTGTTGTTAAGGATGAATGACAGCAGGTCGGTTG
>CAZBCT010000240.1:0-2131 GCA_964490485.1 uncultured Candidatus Brocadia sp.
GATTGCTGGACGGAAGCACGACCTTAAAAGGTTATACTTTTGAGGATATTGTGAATGGAAAATATGGGGAACCGGGCGTTGCCCTGTTGCTCTACAGGACTTATCCAAGGCAACCATTCTGGGAACAGGTATACGAGAGTCTGCCATTCTATACTCCAACGGGAAGGTTGCAGGCTTACAATGATGAGTCTGAGATCATTGAGTATGGTGAGAATTTCATAGTCCATCGTGAAGGACCTGAGGCTACGCCGTATCTGCCTAACGTTATCGCCAGCACGAATCCCTATATCCGTCCGGATGATTATGGAATCCCTGAGAGCGCGGAACACTGGGATGAAAGGACTGTCAGGAATATCAAGAAGTCATGGGCAGATGTAAAGCGGACGAAGAATTTCCTATGGGAAAAAGGCTATAAATTTTATTGCGTGACGCCGAAATCAAGGCATACGGTGCATTCACAATGGGCGGTAACAGACTGGAACTTTATTTGGAATAATAACTTTGGCGATCCCTATAGGATGGACAAGAGAATGCCCGGTGTGGGCGAGCACCAGATCCATCTAAATCCACAAGCGGCTATGGATATGGGTATCAATGATGGTGATTATGTCTATGTTGATGCAAATCCCGCTGACAGGCCATACGAAGGCTGGAAACCAAGCGATCCATTTTATAAGGTGGCCAGGCTCATGTTGCGGTGCAAGTATAATCCAGCGTACCCCTATGGAGTAACCATGATGAAACATTCTGCATGGATTTCAACGGAAAGAAGTGTAAAGGCTCACGAATCAAGACCAGATGGCCGGGCGCTGTCGGCTGGCACAGGGTACCAATCCAGCTTCCGTTATGGTTCTCAGCAGAGTATCACGCGTGATTGGTCAATGCCAATGCATCAGTTGGATAGTTTATTCCATAAATCAAAGACAAGCATGAAGTTCATCTTTGGGTATGAGGCTGATAACCATGGTATTAATACTACTCCGAAGGAGACGTTGATAAAGATTACTAAGGCTGAGGATGGTGGTATGGGTGGTAAAGGATTATGGGATCCGGCAAAGACAGGTTATACGGCAGGGAACGAGAATGATTTCATGCGTAGGTACCTGAATGGCGACTTAATAAAGATAGAAAAGGAATAGGCCATTTCAATACGGCAAGAGTGAGCTAACAGGTGGATATTCAGGCCTGTTAGCTCACTGAATACCGTTGAAGTGCCGATTTGTCCTTTAAATTTTGATGAATTTGTTTATGAGGTATTCGTTAAAGGAAGGAAGGCCAATATGAAGAGATACAAACTAAATGGCTGGAAGTTCTGTTTGATTTATATCTTTGGATATTTCATATTCTGTGGGGTACCGGAAAGTCTTGCTGACGAGAAGAAAAAATACGAGCCAATAGTGCATGGGGTAATGATCGTATCAATGAATATCCCATTGCTTGAAACTATTGGGAACAAGGTTAATGTTGATGTTGTTATTGGCAACGAGCGGACAACAAATGTGACAACGATATTGACGATAACCTGTCTTACAACAAAACAACTCATTGGACGCGAGGCAGAAACATTGGATGGCTTGTCTTCAAAAAGAATTGTTTATAGCTGGGATACCAGCGGGCTAAAAGAAGACACGTACACGATACGGGCAGAATTGGAAAAAGTACCTGGCGAGACGTATGTCGATGATAATTCACGGCAGGTAAATATTTTTATGATTCCTTAAGCCATTGATTGAAAATTATTGTTCCTGAAAGTGTATTACCACTCGGTATTTCCCTTATCGTCTAGTTTTTGACAGACTTGTTAGACGCAAACATCAACCAATCCCTTGTTGCCGTTTTTATTGCAGGAAACAAAACAGAGGCACAGGATTTCAGAACCAATTAAGCCCTTCCAGCAATTCTCCACGACAATTTTCTTTGTCACATTAGGAATGTCGATCGATTATAAGCATCCAGGGAGTCTTGCGCCTATAATCTTACCGAGTGCCACCGTTGACAGCATCATGATGAAAGAACCGGAATGGTTTACTGATAAATAATCAGGAGAATAAAAAAACAAGGTAACAATTTCGTTTTTTGAAAAAGTAGGGGCGAAGTATTTGCCAGTTTAGGTATGTATGCATGTATGCCA
>CAZBCT010000241.1:0-2124 GCA_964490485.1 uncultured Candidatus Brocadia sp.
AGGAAAACCGGTTCAGCCTGCCCAATGCCCGCGTGCTCATTCATCAGCCTTCCACCGGTATCCATGGTACTGCGGCCGATATTCAGATAGAAGCCAGCGAAATCCTTAAGTGCCGGGAAAAGATTAACCGTTTGATTTCTGTTGAGACGGGACAACCCCTGGGAAAGGTAGAGACGGATACCAAGAGAAATTTCTGGATGTCCGCTGAAGAAGCTTTCAAATACGGATTGGTCAGTAAAATTATACAGACGAGTGATGATTTAAAGACATAGTTTTATGGTAATTGTTCAATATCAACGGTACGCACGTTCTTTTTGTAACCACCTCTTTATCCGCTTTTCATGAATGCGGGTGAATGGGTGGTCATTCGTTTGATGTTGTGCAAATTTCTTTATGTGAAAGGATAGTAGAGCATGGCACTAACGGGATTAGACATTTACAAACTCCTTCCCAAAACAAATTGTAAAAAGTGTGGAAGGCCTACCTGTCTGGCGTTTGCGATGCAATTGGCGCAGAAAAAGGCAAACCTGTCAGATTGTCCGGATGTAAGCGAAGAGGCGAAAAAGGTGCTGGGAGCGGCGGCTGCCCCCCCCATTAAACTCGTGACGGTCGGGTCGGGCGCCAGGCAAGTCCAGGTTGGTGAGGAAAATGTCCTGTTCAGACACGAAGAGAAATTTTATCATCCTACAGGCGTTGCCGTAACTATCCATGACGATCTGAGTGAAGCAGTCTTTAACGAGCGGTTAAAAAAGATTAACAGCCTGAAACTTACCCGTGTTGGCACGGAAATCGAGATTGATCTGATCGCCGTGATGAACAAGAGCAATACTGCAGAAAAATTTGCCGAAGCGGCAAAGAAAGTAAGTGTCGGATCTCATTTGAACATGATTTTAAGCAGCACGTCTGTGGATAATATGAAAGCTGCTTTGCAAAATTGTGCTGAAAAGAGGCCGCTGATTCATGGCGCCAGTGCTAGCAATTGTGAGGCTATGGCAGCCCTTGCACAGGAAACGAAATGCCCCATGACCGTAACTGCCCAGAGTCTTGAGGAACTTGCCGATCTGGCCGAACGTGCCCAAAAGGCTGGTGTTGAAGAAATTGTTTTAGATGTGGGCGGGAACAATCCCAAAGAGGTGTTACAAAAACTGACCAAGGTTCGTCGCCTTGCCTTAAAGAAAAATTTTCGCACCCTCGGATTCCCGATGATTACCTTTGTCTGTGATGAAGACCCGTTCCAGGAAATTGCACTGGCAAGCACCTATTTGCTGAAGTATGCCGGCATTGTTGCGGTGAATGCATGTGAACCATGGGCAATTATGCCCCTGCTTACTGCCAGGACAAATATATTTACGGATCCGCAAAAGCCCATACAGGTGGAGCCACGATTGTATGCCGTTGGTGATGTTAAGGACGATTCCCCGATATTGTTTACCACAAACTTCTCACTTACCTATTATACGGTTGAGGGAGAGGTTGAGTCCAGCCGGGTGCCTGCCTATATTTTATCGGTGGATACGGGTGGGACTTCCGTGCTAACCGCGTACTCAGGAGATAAATTAAACGACAAGGTGGTTGCGAAGGCTATGACAGATGCACAGGTTGATACCAAGATAAAGCATAAGAAGATGATCATCCCGGGTCTTGTTGCCGTGATGTCCGGGAAATTGCAGGAGACCCTTGGATGGGAAATTCTGGTGGGTCCACGAGAGGCTTCGGGACTCCCTTCCTATCTGAAAACGGTGTGGAAAGCGTAATATAACAAAGCTGCAACCAATACCTCTCTATTACCGCTCTCTTGGTAGGACAACCGTCCCCGCTTGTCATTATGATGTCAACCGGGGACGGTTGACCAGCCTCAGGGATTTACGGGCGTGTTAAAAAACTTGCAAAAGCATGTCCTCATGAAAATGGGGAAAGAATTTCTTACACAATAATACGATAAAACTGTTTAAGGATTTTCGCTTCAGGTCAAATGTATGGAAAACTCACGATATAAAGTACAGTTCTTTCCTGTTGACGTCACCGTAGAGATTGAAAAGGGGAAAACTATCCTCGATGCCGCATATAAAGGGGATTTGTTTATAAACGCCCTGTGTGGCGGTGACGGCACGTGTGGCAAGTGTA
>CAZBCT010000242.1:0-2058 GCA_964490485.1 uncultured Candidatus Brocadia sp.
TATCGCTCCTAACGGAGCTTTTCACGGTATTTTTTCAAAAAACTAAACTATTACAGTAAAACGTTTATTGAATGTTATTTTGTTGGACAGTTTCAAAAAACTCACTGCGAATCGGTGGTTTCTTTTATCTGTATAGTATCATCCAGCATACGCAGTTTATGGATAAGTTTTTCTTCCATAAGCACTCTGAACGTTACCTGCTGTTCGTCAAAACGGCTGCTTAAAATACGGGCATGTTCATGAAGATATGCAATGAACTTTCCATTGCCCTGGTTGCAGGTAATCTCGATATCCACACATTTTTCTTCAAGCACTTCTCCAATCCTTTGTTTCAGCTCTTGAATTCCCTGACGTGTCTTTGCGGAGATTATTACACAATCCTTATGATACGATTGAATCAAAGGGATAATAGACGCATCACTCAAGGCATCGACCTTGTTAAATACCATAATCGTTGGTGTTTTATCGCAATTCAATTCCTTCAGTACGGCATTTACCGCCTCAACCTGCTTGTGAACAAGGGGAGAACTGATGTCCGCAACATGAAGCAGAAGGTCTGCGTGCCGGGCTTCTTCCAGCGTCGCCTTAAACGATGCGATCAAATGATGGGGTAACTTCCGGATAAAACCGACAGTATCACTCACCAGGATTTTTTGCCCGTTTTCCAGTTGGCAACCGCTCGTTTTCGTGTCAAGGGTGGCAAAAAGTTTATCTTCCACAAAGGTATCAGCCGCCGTCAGAGCATTCATGAGTGTTGATTTCCCGGCATTGGTATATCCCACAAGCGACACCGTGAAAAACTCATTTCTGGAAGCAACCAGCCGCTCCTGCCTCTTTTCAATTTCATGCATCTTCTTTCTGAGGTCGTGGATCTTTTTTAACACGATACGCTTGTCGACTTCCAATTGTTTTTCACCGGGCCCCCGGGTTCCAATACCACCCTCAATTCTGGAGAGGTGCGTCCACATTCGCTTTAATCGTGGCCGTGTATATTCCAACTGGGCCAACTCCACCTGCAGTTTCGCCTGAAATGTTTTTGCGCGTGTTGCAAAAATATCAAGAATAAGTTCACTCCTGTCGATGACTTTCTTTTCGATAACCTTTTCGAGATTCCTGACCTGCGCCGGAGTAAGGTCATCGTCGCAGATGAGTACGTCGGCATCAATTTCTTTTGAAATCCCGGACAATTCGTTTGCCTTTCCCTTCCCAAGGTAATACACGGGATCAATGTGCATCCTTTTCTGAACTACCTGGTGGACAACGGTTGCTCCTGCAGTCTCAGCCAATCGTCTCAGTTCTTCCAACGGTGACTCATCAGCATCGCCACGGTCTCCGGAAACCATAACACGGAACAGGATGGCGCGTTCCGCCCTCACGGTAAATGCGGTCTCTTTTAGTTTCATTTATACCTCTCTATTGAATTCGATCGTATTAAATACGTGTTCTTTCTCCTGTGCGTCTATACGTAAGATTACCGTCGTTCATATGGAGATGCAAAACAATTTGTAATTCGGAAATTAAACTTCACATAAAAAAGTGTGTCATGACACACTTTTGTGACGTTGCACTTGTGTGACATGGCACACTATTTTGATGTGCTATTCGATTCACTCTTTTATTATTATTTTTTTCATACCTTCATAAGTAATTGAAAATTAAGATGTAGTGAAATAATCACAGAAATTATTTTATTTATCAAGGCTAAGGCATTTATTTTGTTATGAAGGTATAGCAGATACATTTCGATAAGGGCAAACCCTGAGTGATCAGGGGACGCAAAGTAATAGGGTCTTTTGTAGAAACACAAAATAACATTTCATCCAAAAGACAGCCTTACTGCCGAAGATGTTTCGAGAAACATTTTTGCAGTAAGGCTTTTTTATTTTTATGAGTAAGAAAGGAGGTTGCATATGAGGGTATTATGATACACCAGAATGGCGGTGTAACAAATTAGCCGAATTACGTATTTTAATAGCTGTAAAAACAGAAAAAGGAGGAAGAAGATCAGTGTTGTCCGGTTAAGGAATTGCGTATGAGCGCGATTGTTGTTCTTTGAGA
>CAZBCT010000243.1:0-2036 GCA_964490485.1 uncultured Candidatus Brocadia sp.
CCATCCCCATGGATTCAAGCAGGGTAGAGATTGCCGAATAGATCGCTGCTTTTGACCGCATGAGATTCTGAATGTCCGCCTGGGTAATAACGATATCCCGCTTTGTCGAGGTTTCGCTCCTGTCAACCAGGATAAATTCATATCCGTTGTCCGTTCTCCTCAGACGGTCAGAACTTATTCCTTTCTGGAAATTGCCGGTACGGTCGATGACACCGCTTCTGACAAGACTTGCCAGGCAGTCTAAGAGGCCGGAGCCACAAATACCGCTTGCCGGGGCGTCGCCAATGGTTTTATACGTGACATGGTAATTTTTCGTAATCGTCACCTTTTCGATAGCACCCTTAGCCGCACGGGTACCACAGGAGATACCACTGCCTTCAAAAGAAGGGCCAGCCGATGCAGAGCAACACACCATCCAATCTTTATTGCCAAGCACAATCTCGCCATTCGTGCCGATATCAATAAGCAGTGACAACATCTCTGCCTTGTCCAGCCTGATTGCCAAAGCACCGGAAGAAATATCCCCCCCCACATAAGCGCCAACACACGGGAGGGTATAGAGCAGGCCGTTGTTATTAATTTTAATCCCCACCTCATGCGCCCTCAAAGGAGGCACAAAGCTTGCGGACGGAAGATACGGCTCTTTTCTGATATTTGTAGGATCTAAACCCATGAGGAAATGGGTCATTACCGTGTTTCCCGCACAAACCACTGCATGAATATCATGGATACTGAGATGGCTTCTCCTGACGAGGGTAGAAATGAGATGGTTAATATCCTCAACAAGCACCTCCTGCATGAGCTCCATGGCGTTATTTTCTGCGGCATACATAATCCTCTGAATATAATCATCTCCGTATTTAATCTGAGAATTGTAGGTTGCCTCAATATCGACCGTCTCTCCACGGGAAAGATTCATGAGATGTGCAACCACCGTAGTTGTCCCAACGTCCACCGCAATGCCATAATTTCCTTCGCTGACATTGCCACCCTGTATTTCCATAATTTCCACAGACGAACCCCTGTATCCCAGCGTCACCGTAACCTTCCAATTACTGCTCCTCAGAATACCCGGAAGACGTTTGAGGACATCGAAATTTGTGGTCAACTTTTCCAGTGGGGCGTGGGTTTTCACCATGATCTCCCTGCACAGCCGCTCATAATCTGCCATGCTATCGTCCAGCGTTGGCTGCGGCAGTTCAAGATATACTTTATTTACCAAGGGGTCTTTTGGGAAATGTTCCACCTGCGCGGTGGCCGCTGCCAGAGAACCAGAAAATTGAGGAAATTCGCTGACAAGGATTTGGCTTTTATCAAGCTTCGATTCTTCGGGAATGATTACTTCCAGGTTGCCCATTACCTTCGTACTGCATGCAAGGACATACCCTTTTTGCGCCTCTGATACCGAGATATGGGTCGTGGGCATGCTTTCAATCATGCCGGAACCCAGAATAACTTTGCATTTGCCACACGTGCCGTCGCCTCCGCACAGTGCGTTTATAAACAAATCCCCTTTATATGCAGCATCGAGGATTGTTTTGCCCTTTTCAATCTCTACAGTGACGTCAACAGGAAAGAATTGTATTTTACAGCGTGAGTTTTCCATACGTTGAACCTGAGGCGAACTTCCTTAAACAGTTTTATAGTATTGATACAAGAACACCCATTACTCAGAGCCTCTCCCACAAGGGGCGCGGAAACTTTCCCTCGATGGGAGGGATTAAGGGAGATCTTTCCCCCTTTTTAAGGAGGATTCGGTTGCGACTTTGTTACGTCATGTTATGCTTTCCACACCGTTTTCAGATAGGAAGGGAGTCCTGAAGCCTCTCTGGGACCTACCAGAATTTCCCATCCAAGGGTCTCCTGAAGCTTCCCGGACATCACGGCAACAAGACCTGGGATGATCAACTTCCTGTGCTTTACCTTGGTATCAACCTGTGCGTCCGTCATGGCCTTCGCGACCACCTTGTCGTTTAATTTGTCTCCTGAGTACGCGGTTAGCACGGAAGTCCCACCCGTATCCACCGATAAAATAT
>CAZBCT010000244.1:0-2009 GCA_964490485.1 uncultured Candidatus Brocadia sp.
CCCTTTATCCCCTCTTTTTAGAGGGGAATCAAAAAGTTTGAAATTCCTAAACATTAAAATAACTACAAATACCACAATTACGATTTTGACAGCACTTCAAAAAGCTGTTTGATCTTCGGTCGAACTCCCTCGGGTGAGGTCAGAAACGTTTCGCCGCTCTTCCTTAACTTTATTTCTAGTTCTTTTGTTTCGGTAAATTTCTTACCGATGATGATTTTTACAGGAATGCCAATCAGATCCGCATCTTTAAATTTAACACCTGGCCTCTGATCCCGATCGTCCAGCAATACCTCCATACCTGCAATATTGATGAGATCATCATAGAGGCGATTTGCCACCTGTATGACAGAAGGGTCATTGACGTTGACGGGAATAATAATAATCTTGTACGGCGCCAGTGAAAGCGGCCAGATAATTCCGTTTTCATCATGTGACCTTTCAATAGCAGATGCAAGGATACGGTTAACCCCGATACCGTAACAGCCCATGATCATAGATTTCCCCTTGCCATCGGCGTCCAGGAACTTAGCCTTAAGGGCATCGCTGTATTTTGTGCCAAGCTTGAATACGTGTCCGATTTCAATACCCTGTGAGATATCGATCTTGTGATTACACTTTACGCACCTGTCATCCGTGATTACATAGCGGACATCGGCAACGCGGCTGATTTTAAAATCACGGCCAGCATTTACATTTTCCAGATGAGTATCTGGTTTGTTGGCGCCCGTAACAAAATTGCGGAGTACGGAAACGGCCTGGTCCGCAATGATTTCTATGTTCAACCCCACGGGACCAGCAAATCCGACCCGTGCGCCCGTGACCTGTTCTATGGTGGCATGGTCTGCCAGCGCAACCGTATCCTGGCCAAGCACCTTGCTTAATTTGGTTTCATTGACCTCATGGTCACCTCGCAGGAGGACAGCAACCGGTTGCCCATTCGAGATATATATCATGGTCTTGACCATCTGACACGGTTTCACCTGTAAAAAGTCACTGACTTCCTGGATGGTATGCTTGTTGGGTGTAGAAATTTCCTTAAGCGTTTGAAGGGTGGCATGATTTTCCTGCAGAAGCGGGGTAGATTCTGCCCGCTCACGATTGGCGCTGTAACCGCATTTCAGGCATCGGATGAGAACGTCTTCACCCACCGGACTCGGGACCATAAACTCATGGGATACATCCCCGCCCATAGCACCTGAGTCTGCTTCAACAACAAGATAGTCAAGGCCGCAGCGGTCAAAGATGCGGCAGTAGGCATCATACATGGATTTGTAACTCTTGTTAAGGCCATCGTAATCCATGTCGAAGCTATAGGCATCTTTCATGATAAATTCCTTGCTGCGCAGGACTCCGAAACGGGGTCTTGTTTCATCCCGGAATTTGGTTTGAATTTGGTACAGGGTAATGGGGAGTTGCCGGTAAGAGTTAACTTCATTTCTTACAATGTCCGTAACAATTTCTTCATGGGTAGGGCCAAGCGCCGTGGTCTTGCCGTGCCGGTCCTCAAAGGTGATCAGATCGTCTCCAAATATCTGCAAGCGGCCACTTTCTTCAAGAAGATCAAGCGGTTGCAGCGACGGGAGGAATACCTCAACGGCGCCCGCCCGGTTCATCTCTTCGCGCACAATGGCAATGACCTTATTCAGGATCAGGGTTCCCAGCGGTAAATATGCATAAGCTCCCGCGGTAACTCGCCGGATCAGCCCGGCACGGATCATCAGTTTATGACTTTCGATTTCCGCCTCTGATGGGCTTTCCTTCAGAGTGGGAATAAGTGTTTGAGACCATTTCATCGATTTTTACGTTCCTTAAAAAATGTACGTGAGGGGTACTGAAGAAAGTTCATACTGCAATAGCGGAAAACATTATAATGCTTTCTCTGTTGCTTTCAAGGATTAAAATAATAGTAACAATTTAGTTTTTTGAAAAATTCCAATAATAGAAAAAGTAGGGACGAAGCATTTGCTATAATTGGCATAGATGTGTTCATACCCAAGTGGCAAATGCTT
>CAZBCT010000245.1:0-1992 GCA_964490485.1 uncultured Candidatus Brocadia sp.
CACAGATATCAAAATACTTCGAGATTACCTGAAACAAGTTAGCGCTTATGGGGGTCTTCCCCAGTTGATAGTGCCTCTTTCTGGGCAAATTCCGGAATAATTCTGGGGACACCATACTTAATTTTAGAGATTCTTATTTTTCTTTTGAGTCACCTTTGGGCCAGGTTTCTGCTTACGGAGTATTCTACCTAGGCTGAGTAATATGGCGTGGTACTTCTGGTACGACCACACGAGCAGTGCTGGCCATGTGGACATAGTAACAATTTTAAAAACAAAGCCAATAAATACGTATGGTGTCCCCAGAATTCCGTAAGGTCTTCCATAGTATCAGGCACCTTTCCTCCAAATCTTTCAACAAGTTCCTTACCACAAGCAATGATATTCTTTGCCTTGTTTTTATAAAAACCCGCAGAACGGATCTCTTGTTCAAAAACCTCTTGTTCCGCGCTTGCGTAATCCCTTGCTGTCTTGTGTTTTTGAACAGTATCTCCGTTACTTTATTGACCCGTTCATCCGTACACTGTGCAGCCAGGATGGTGGCGACAAGTAACTCCAAAGGATTCTTGTAATGTAAGACAAGCGCGGCATCCGGGTATGCCTTTTCAAGGAGTGATAGTATTTTTCTCACACGGACCGCTGTCATCATACAAAAAATGTTTTAATTTTATTGTGACTTCAAATAAACAAACAAACAGGCTGGCGCCTTAAGTTTTCCAGAAGTGTATCAAGTCGCAACACTATCAAATTATTGGGCTAAAAACAGCCTCAAGATTTAACGAAAAATATCATTAAAAAACTTATCTTTATCCAAGGCAGATTGCCACATTCTATGCCATCTTACAGATTCAATTCTTTTCCTTGCAGGTAAAGAAAGAAATCGGTTTGTTTCTACTGGTCCTAATTTTTCCATTAAAATATGAATAATTTGATTGAGCAGTTTTTCTTCGCTTATGAATTGCCCTTGCTTCATCTTAAATCTTCCTTAAAACAAAAATCAACGGGACTTACCACAGAGATTTTAACATTTGACTTAGTACATTTCCTAAGCAATTTATCATCACAGGTGATGAAAAAATCGGATGTTGCTTCTGCAAACGCTACGTGAGCAGCATCAGCAACACCAAATTTGATGTTGCATAGCTGTTCTGCTCTTTTTCTTATTTTACTCAAATCACAAGGTGGCATTATACCGTATTTGTCTAATAAACCCACCAACCAAAGCCTTTCACGTAGTTCTTCTATCGTTTCGATCTCTTTGAGATGGACAGGGGAAAATACCATTTCATAGCGTTTGTTCTGTATATTCTGAAGAATCAGATAAAATGCGTCTGTTTCAAGGCGTGTACGCATTATGTTCTGATCGTCAAAAGGACGACACAATATGCAAACGTCTAAATAAAGTTTTTTCCTTGAAATATCTTTTATCACCTAAGCCACTCTATTTTTTCAAATCTGTTTTGTCAAGGAAAATAAAGCAAAGGACATATCCTGACAGGCTGTCCGAGAATTCATTTTTTCGCGATTTCCCAAGCCATAGGTCCTCATTTAACAACATCTGAATTTTTGTAATTCTGCATCCTCGGGCAGCCTGTAAAGATTCGATTCCTTTCTCATTCTTTCATAAGGAAGCAAAAGGAACATAGAGATTTGGCTCTGCTTCACAAGATGCATAAGTGAGTCCACCAATGGGATGATTAATTGGAAACCTGAATTGGTTGCGTGCTGTTCTCAAGTCAAATAATGGATATGGCAGCTTCCACTTCAGATTCCCCTTCAGAGCTCTATAAAGGATATAACCAGCGGTGCTGAGTGATGGGGCTAAGAATAATCCGGGAATCACTAGTGTTGAAGCAAGGGGAAGGCCGACGGTTGCGACCGTCTTCCAATCTACAGTTTGGGATAGTTTCTGAGCACGTTCCGGTGAAGCTAAGATGACTACTAGTATAACGTTTTCATAAAACATTTACGGATGACGGGGATTGTGATACAATA
>CAZBCT010000246.1:0-1808 GCA_964490485.1 uncultured Candidatus Brocadia sp.
AAGGCATCTCCTATCTTAAACCTGTCCAGCAAAAAATTGTCCAACAGTAAGCTCCTGGGAGGGGCCAGGGGTGGGTTCAAGACAGTGTCACTCGTATTAACCAAAGAGAATCTCAATTATGGATAGATTTGTAGCATATGCTGTTAATTGTTGCAAATGATTCCTTGTTTAAAATCATAGCGAATCGATAGAAATTCAAACTTGAATAACAATGTGATACGATACCCAGAAAATACTTGGATTACATTCCATGGTTCGTTAAAATTACGTTTTTAAACAATCGCATTGGTTCGCTTTGTGTGACTAGAGAAAGGTTCATTGTTGACAACTGATAGTATCTTAGTATCTTAGCCGCGCTATGATTAATTCTATTAATTTTACTGATAAAGATCGACAATACAAGACCGTTTTTTTTGAAACCTTTGGTTGCCAGATGAATAAGCTCGATGCTGAGCTTTCGCTAGGATTGCTGCAGGAAGAAGGCTATAAGATTGTCGATACGGTTGATGGGGCGGATGTTATCTTGTTTAATACCTGCAGTGTGCGTCAGCATGCCGAAGACAAGGTATATTCGCACTTAGGGGCGCTGAAGGCATTAAAGAAAAAACACCCTGAAGTCATTGTGGGTGTTCTGGGGTGCATGGCGCAAAAAGATGGCGAATCAATATTTAAGCGTATGCCCCATGTTGACCTGGTCTGCGGAACGCGCATGTTTTCGCGATTGCCAGAACTGCTGTTAAATATTAAAAATCATGGGTCGCATGTCATTGCTATAGATGAGGATCACGTCGTTAACGTAAAGAGAGCGGTGACATACCGGCCAAATTTTTATCAGGCATTCGTCACGATTATACGGGGTTGCGATAATTTTTGTTCCTATTGTATCGTGCCCTATGTGCGAGGCCGGGAGATCAGCCGGACGATTCCCGATATAAAAGAAGAGGTGCAAGCCCTTGTTTCGAGCGGCTGTAAGGAAATCACTCTTTTAGGACAGAATATAAATACGTATGGGAAAGGTTTGAGTGGAAACATAACGTTAGGAGATCTGTTGTCTGCACTGAACGACCTGGACGGACTCGAAAGAATACGGTTTGTAACCTCACATCCGGCGGACATGTCCCGTGATCTTATCCGCACTATGAGCCGATTGGAAAAGGTCTGTAAACATTTACACATGCCAGCACAATCGGGGTCAGACCTGATCCTTAACCGAATGAAACGAGGTTATACCGCTGGTTATTACCGAGATTTAATTTCTTACGCGCGGGAATTGATGCCTCATATAAGCGTGGCCAGCGACTTTATTGTGGGTTTTCCGGGGGAAACGGATAAAGATTTCCAGGAAACCGTGCGATTGATGGAGGACGTCCGTTTCCAAAACTGTTTTATATTCAAATATTCACCCCGCACCGGCACGAAGGCGGCCGAGCTGGAAGATGATGTGGCTGATGAGGTGAAAAGGGCGCGAAATATGAAGCTGCTGGAATTGCAAAAGGGTATCAGCCTTGAGGAGAATAAGAAACTGATCGACAGGGTGGTGGAGGTGCTTGCAGAAGGAGCAAGCAAATCGGATTCAAATAAATTAACAGGCCGTACACGGCAAAACCACATTGTGGTTTTCAATGGATCACGCGAGTTCGTGGGAAAACTGGTAAATGTTCTGATACATGAGGCAACAGACCTTACCCTGCATGGCACGCTACCGTAGGTAATTCCGTGATAGTATAAAGCCTGCTGAATTAGGCCTTCGACGACTTTTACCCTGTGTCCCTTCGCTGGTTCAATCGTCCTCGATTGAACCGAAACGT
>CAZBCT010000247.1:0-1768 GCA_964490485.1 uncultured Candidatus Brocadia sp.
GATCATGGAAGTAATTGCGGTCTATATCCGCTATATTCAGGGCGATTTTAAATATGGTTGCTTTTATTGCCATAGGTATAGTATTACCGTGTAAAAATATCCTTTTTTTGTAACTATTTCACCACCCCTCCATCGTTCGACTGAACTCACGGCGAAGTCTCCTCCTGTCGAAGGATGGGAAAGAGGGGTGGTTGTCTTTGGTAGTGGCTATGCTACGCTAAGACTTCCGGGAAACCGGAATTACGCTACCCTGCAAACGATAAATCATCATTTGATGGTTGCTATTTTTTGTTATGATATAATAATTCCGTGAAAAATGAAACTGATATCAGCAATCATTATCCCAGGGGAGATTCTAAAATGGTCACGATAGTAAACATAATAAAACATCTTTGCCGTTGCGGAACAAAAGTCTTTTTTATCTTGGCGCTGTCTGGTGCTTGCGCCTTGCCTGCCTATACTCAGGAAAATTCGTGGAAGGAACTCCATGATAAAGCCACATCGCTTTTACAAAAAAAGAGATATGCAGATGGAATCAAAGCGGGCGAGGAGACATTAAAAGTAGCGAAAAAAATATTTTCTTCTGACGATACCCGCATCGCCGATTCCATGAATCTGCTGGGAATTCTTTACAGAACCTATGGCAGATATACCGAGGCAGAACCGCTCTTTCGTCAGGCCCTCGCCATTTATAAAAAATCACTTGGCACAAACCATCCCTCCGTTGCCATAGTAATGTACGAGCTTGGGGAACTGTTTTTTCTTCAAAATGAATATACTGAAGCTGAGCCCTTTTACCAACAATCTCTCAGTATCTATGAGAAGGCGCTTGGTCCGGATCACTCCGGTGTTGTGAATGCACTGAACAGATTGGGAGAGCTTTATCAAGACCAGAAGAAATATGCGGAAGCGATACCTTTCTACAAACGGGCATTGGCCATCGAAGAAAAAACACTCGGCACAGGGCATCCCGACCTTGCCTCTGCAATGAACAATCTGGCAACACTTTATTACTACCAGGGTGACAACGCGATGGCTGAGTCTCTTTATAAGCAAGCGCTTGAAATATACGAAAAAGAATACGGCAATGACCACCCTTTTATTGCAACCGTATTGGAAAAAATGGCTGAATTTTATGAGAAAACCGGAAGAAAAGACGAAGCGAAACCATTAACAGAAAGGGCAAAGAAGATTTATTCAAATTATCAGAAGTAATATATGCTGTTGTTTTTGCAGGTATCATCCTGGTAGGGCGGTATGCCCACCATTTTGACTGAACAGAAATGCCATGAACGATTACAAAAAAGTCCATGGTGACCCGCTTTTTTGTGTTTTTCTCCTTGCCACCAATTCCACCACGCTGCGTTAACTGCTGAGTATTCTTACCGTTAAAAAACTTCCTCCTTTTTTTACCTTTGAAAGACATGTTTGGAATATCATTTGTGCTACCAGGCCAAAGGCACATCGAGGAAACACGATAGTTTTTATTAACCTTCATGATAAGGAGTTTGTTTATGCGTACCCTCAAAGGTAGTCTCGTTGTTCTTTTGTTTTGCAGCCTGGTTGTGTTTGTATCTACGGATCTGGTACAGGGGAATGATACTGGGACATCTAGTTCATTCGCTCACGACAGAAATACCGTAGAAGTAGCCAATGAGAAACAGACGGTACATGATAATGACAAAGGTAGGGAGGATAAAAAGAGAGAAAAAAGGACAGATAAGGATGACAACAAGGACGGTAATGATAAAGGCAATGATGGTAATAC
>CAZBCT010000248.1:0-1720 GCA_964490485.1 uncultured Candidatus Brocadia sp.
TTCCTTCTTTATATTATTATATAATTCAGTAATTATTTCCTTAAACTTTCTCATCTTATCAGGAGAGAATCTATGGAAAGAATCACAGTAAATCCAAAGATACTTGGTGGAAAGCCGATCATTAAAGGAACAAGGATTACGGTAGAATTTATTCTTGAGCTATTAGCATCCGATGTGTCCGAAGAAGAAATACTGAAGGATTATCCCCATTTAACCATTGAGGATATTCACGCCTGCTTACGTTATGCTGCCCGATCTTGTAAAAATGAAATTTACCTGGAGTTGGAAACTAACCAATGAAATTCTGTGAAATAAGGATTCTCACAGATGAAAATATTTCCCCAAAGGTAGTTGCTTTTTTAAGAGAGCAAGGTATTGACGTAATCGATACAAAAGAACAAAACTGGCACGGCAAGGGAGATGAAGAGATTCTTGAAAATGAATATAGAGAAAAGCGGTTTGTGCTTACACAAGCAAAGCAAGAGGAAGCAATGGGGTCAAATCTTTATCGTTGACAAGCGTTCACCACAGAGGCACAGAGGCACAGAGAAAGCACAGTTCAGGGTTCTGTGTTCTGAGTTCAGTGTTTCAAGCAGAGCCGCAAAGAACACAGAAGAGGGAGGATGTAGGGGGAATTTGGGAGAAGAATTAGGGTCAGATTGATTTGTGATTATAATTCTGAGTAAAAGGTTCGGGGTTCGGAGGGTTCGACAAGCTCACCACAGAGGTTTTCATCGTTTATTTCCCCACGCCGTTATGATACAATACTTGGCATATTTTTGAGAAAGAACCTTACTCATACTTATCGCATCTTCATAACCCATCAATTGGCTTGGAGCGTTTTAATTAACAAAAGGTAATGTGACAAGGAGATATATATGATTGAACAAAAAGATCAAATACTTGCTGAAGCTTTGAAACTGAAGCCCATGGAACGGGCTGAGCTTGTTGAACAACTTTTGTCTAGTTTTGAATTTCCTTCCCGGAAAATAATTGATGCTTTATGGGCGGAAGAAGCCGAAAACCGTATTGATGCATTCGAACGTGGAGAAATAACTACGATTTCTGCAAAGGAAGTATTTGAAAAAATTGAGAAACGTAAAGATTGATGAAGATTGAATTTCTTGCTCCTGCTGAAATGGAGTTTGTAGATGCAGTTGCTTATTACAATATGCAAAGCGAAGGTCTTGGTTATGAGTTTGCGTCTGAAGTAAAAAGAACTATTGAACGAGTTATCCAATATCCAGAAGCATGGCATTACCTTTCAAAACGCACTCGCCGTTGTAGAACGAATAGGTTTCCTTACGGAGTTATTTATCAAGTCATGGATGAAACGCTACTTATTGTTGGAGTGATGCATCTTAGTCGAAACCCTCAAACTTGGAAATCCCGACTTAAAAAAGAAGAAATATAACACAGGTGCTTGGGGTCACCCATTAGAAGGCTTTTGTCAAGCGAAAAAAATTCTTCAGAGCAAAAAATCGCAGATTTTTTGCCTTATCAAATAAAAAAAATTATAATGTCCAAAAGCATTTATCCCATTGACCGCACCCGTATTTTCAGGTTTTTTAGTTACGGATGATAGAAATCCGCACCAGTCACCCATCCGGTTCAAGGCATTGTTTCGAGATCGTCTTTTGTGATCGCTCTCGTTGCCCCTGGCAAGGGTAAAGCAAAGGGGTCAAATCTTTATCATTGACAAATGTTCACCACAGAGGCA
>CAZBCT010000249.1:0-1718 GCA_964490485.1 uncultured Candidatus Brocadia sp.
TTAGTATCTTATAAAAAATATTTTTACACTTTTAGCAAAAATAATTTACTAAATTTGAACAGCAAGTTGAGGGATGATAACGAGTTCTTTAAGTTTCAGCCCAAGAGTGATTACTTTACGTCCAAGAGTAGTCAGATGATACTTGTATGAATGGGTGATTTTTTTGATTAAGCCGTGGACTCTCAACCGCTTTATGATACGACATATTTGGCTCGTGGTTTTTTCTTTCAGTTTCATTCTGAGGTTTTTGTTTTGAAAACCCCGGATATTGAACTCACCACGAACAATGGCTAGAAACACCTGCTGATCGTCATCATTGAAGAAGTTGAATCCTTTGTACGTATGATTCTTTTCAGTTACGTTCTTTGAAATCTTATTCAGATTCACGCTCCCCACCCGATTATCATCAAGGGTGGAGATGAATTCCAGATACCGTTGATTGGAACGGGAAACGATATTTTTGAGCGGAACAAGGCTATAAATGCCTTTTTTCATATGAGCGACCTTCATTTCGCATGTTCCATCACGGTGTTCTACCTTGCGGTAGTGCTCAAAAAAGGAAACATCATACGTTGTGGTTTCTATCCTCAGCACGATACCGAATTTGTCGTACAATTTTACTGAGGCAGGTCCCATGCTGTGTTTGATACACGTGCCTTCAATGCGGGTACTGAATCTGTTACCCATATCGTCCTGATAGTTACCATGCAGTTTCTTTCCCAGAAATGTTGCGATAGTATCGGGTTTTACGGTATGGATGGCTGTTCTTGCAAGGGTATCGTACATGGCCTGTAAATAGCTTTGCTGCTTAAAGACTATATCCGTTGCATATTCCACTTGCATAATACTCCAGTGATACGACAGGCCAAACTTCTTGAGAAAGGGGCAATACCGCCGGGCGAGGCAATCGAGAATCGTGTGGAGTTGTTCTGGCGAAAAACTGTCGGCAATTTCTTGTGCTTTTTCAAAATCGCTTATATCGAGAAACGCGTTATCGAGCATTCGGTAAGATATCTTTCGTTTTTGCAACTGAGACGCCAGCCAGTTGTGGCCGTTAAAATAGATTTGAAGCCGGAACGGAATCCATGTTGGCACACGGACATAACACAGTCCAAAAATCTCATGGATAAAGTAAAAATAATAGTGAAGACACTTCCCACTCGGTTTATATTTAAGAAACGTTTTGTGGGTACTCTTGTCGTGCCACGGCTTATATGAGGTACAGCATTCCTGTACCGAAAAGATGTGAACAAGACCAGGGTGGTCACCACGCTTCTTTAAGATTTCTGCTATGCGTTTTTCCTGACGAAAGTTCTTTTGCTTGATATATTCAATAGCCAGATTATTCTCGTTGGCAATCTTGTGGGTATGTGCAATTAATTCATCTCGCAGTGATTGAGCAAATTGCGGGTAGTCAAAGATACGGATCTTTTTCTCATACAAAAATGATGTCATTCCTTTTGCATGACAAAAAGGGGGTAATGTGCCTTGAATAATAATACGATCATAGCATGAAAGAGTCCCTCGAATATGTTCAGCGTGAGTTTCTGTTATAAGTTTCATAGTGAATCCTTATTGAGAATAAAGATTTTTTATCTTACTAACCCGAACTTAATTAAATAAAAAATTATACCGTATCATCAGAAACGTTTAAATTGTTAAATCGACAATGAACACTTATGGGTTTTGTTTATCTTTTCCGACTTGTTCGGGTTAGG
>CAZBCT010000250.1:0-1715 GCA_964490485.1 uncultured Candidatus Brocadia sp.
ACGCCGTAAGCACCATGGGCTACGGCAGCAGCGCCTTTGTTACGGAAGAGGCGATTCTTGACCTTCAGGAGCGCTTGGAAGCTGCAGAAAAGTCGATCCAGTCCCTGCGTGATATCCTGGATAAAATTCACGGTGAGAAATGAATAAAAAAGCCCTGGTAGTTTTGGGTGTCCTTCTTTGTTTGACGCTTGCCGTAACTGTCTTCCTGATTGCGGAATCTTTGAGCAGAAGAGCAGAGACGCTTGCCATAGAAAATAACTTTCAGCAGGTGGTGCATGGCGTGGGCCTGGGCGCCACAACAAAACCGACCTGGTGCTATATCAATTTCGACCCGCGGATTGACCCCCGCTGCTCGTGCATCGAATGGCCTATACCGGGCGGTTATTGTTATTGCCCTGACCATACGGGCACGGTATCGTATATAGAGGGCAATACGGAAATGGGCGTGGCAATTGAAATCGTAAAAAAATAAGCGGTTAACAATGAACTATCCGCCCCTTTTGCAGATTGATGACAGAAGAAATTGAAAAATATCCTGTTGAAGAGTAATTCGGCATTCGGCAACATATCACAAGATTAAACCCACCCCTGAATCCCCTCCCCAGAGGGGACTTCTTTATTCCCCTCTTGAGAGGGGTAGGGGTGTGTTTATTCGTAGCATACCTGAAAAGGTTTGAAATTCCTATACAATTGAATTACGAGATCTCTTCATACCTTATATCCCGATATGACAATATGTCGGTCCCCTATTGCTTTTACTGACAGATGGGCTAACTCTGCACCTTGCAATTGCTCACTAACCTCTTCAATGGTATATGCAGCAAGGAGTGAATTGTAAAAATCCCGCTTTAGAATTTCCGGTTCATGAGCTGCGTAGGTCTGCACCAGTGTGTCTGCCTCGCCGGTAGTTTGCGGTCTCCTTAAGTCCATGATAAACACCGGGGCGCCTGACACGGCATATCGCTCGACACATTGGTACAGCGTATGGGGCATGGCGAGGTGATGAAGCAGGCTGTTGCTGATAATAATATCGTATTTCCTGCGTGGCGGAACTACATCTGGCAGCATCTCCCGGATGAGGACCACACGGTCTTGAATGTCATGTACCTCTTTGAGAATTCCATTTCCGCAACGAATCATGGTCTCTGATCCATCAATGCCATGAACAATACATTTTGGATAGGCACGGGCAAAACGCATCGTTATATCCCCATGGCCACATCCGAGATCAAGGACACAACCGCAGGGATCTTTCTGCCCAAAGGTAGCCTGAAAGAGGGTGATAAAATTACGGTGGGCATCCTCGAAATTTGCCTTGGCATAGGCATGCACCTGCTCTTCATCATCCATCAATTCCGGCTCTGGTATTCGCTTCATGAAATAAACCTCATTCCTTAAATTGCTGCAAAACGGGTGACGCGACAGGATAATGCCCCTATCGAATTACCGGTTGTTTTAATGGATGCACGTCCGATGTTTAGATATTTTCACCCGAAAATAGACCGGTGCTATCATTCTAAGTATTTCTCTTTTTGTCATTCTGAGCCCTTCGCTTTTTGTCATTCTGAGCGAAGCGAAGAATCCCGTTTGGCAAGATCGGTGCACTGATAATTTAGTTTTTTGAAAAATTCCAATAATACTAATGTTTGCCGTATGAATCAGGCCTTCGGCAACTTTTACCCTGTGTCCCTTCGCTGGTTCAATCGTCCTCGATT
>CAZBCT010000251.1:0-1678 GCA_964490485.1 uncultured Candidatus Brocadia sp.
TTGCGCATGGCTTGCCAACGACTGTTGTTGCATCATCAAAAGATGATATCCTGTCCCGGCTTGTTCAGGGGGTTTTTACCACTGACCGGTTCCGGGTCTATACCAATCCCGATATGACCGGCGTTGAGTTGGGTGCAGCTATGAAAAATGTGATCGCTATAGCCGCAGGTATCTGTGACGGCCTGAAGTTTGGCGATAATTCGAAGGCCGCCCTTATTTCGCGGGGATTGGCAGAGATTAGCCGTCTCGGTATTGCTATGGGGGCGCAGAAAAGCACTTTTTCAGGACTTACAGGTTTGGGTGATCTGATAACGACATGCATCAGTCCTTACGGAAGAAACCGCTGGGTAGGCGAGCAGATTGGAAAAGGGAGAAAATTGCAGGAAATCCTGGAGACGATGGAACAGATTGCTGAAGGCGTATGGACTACCAAGTCCGTTGTGGCGCTTTCCAGTAAATTTTCCGTAGAAATGCCCATCACAAAAGAAATCTACTCCGTGCTCTTCTCAAACAAAAACCCTTTAGAAGCAGTGAGTAATCTCATGATGCGCGCCCCCAGGTCAGAAATGGAGGAACTCATTTGAAAATATCCTATTTCAAAAAGATCTGCACTTCCCTTAACAGCTTACATCCCCGCTGGGGTTCATGCGCAAAAGAAAAACAGGAGGTCTCAAAATGAATATCTTTGACTTTGCCATGCAGATGGAAAAAGACGGTGAGCAGTATTATCGTAATTCAGCTCAAAAGACTCAAAATGCCGGACTGAAAAAAATATTGGGTATGCTGGCAGACGCCGAGGTAAAGCATTACGATATTTTGCAGAAGATGAAAAAGAATGAAACCACTCAACTGCCTGATAGTGAGATATTATCACATGTGAAAAATATCTTCGTGCAGATGAAGGAAGAGAAAGACACCCTTGACGTGAACGTCGGGCAAAAAGTATTATACAAAAAGGGACAGGAAATCGAGAAAAAGAGCCAGGAATTTTATACGGGAAAAGCCGCTGAAGCAACGAATCCATCGCAGAGAGAGATATTTTTAAAGATTGCAGACGAAGAGAAAAGACACTATGTCATCCTGGAAAACATCATCAATTTCATTTCACGACCCTATAATTGGCTTGAAAATGCCGAGTGGTATCATTTAGAGGAATATTAGTTTGATTTGTTCACAAAAGTGGTTTGCTTATGCTGGTTGGCAAAATCATCCAACCGATCATAATTCGCATCCAACCCTAATCTCACTGCCGATAGAACCTGGATATGCCACAAATCCATCCCGTATCTCTCCGTCTTTTTCTTCCCCCCCCTCAGCACCCTCCCATCTCATATCCTGAATATCTCCTCGTTCAACACCGGTGTCACATAGATATGTTGCAATGCTCTCAAGATCGGCGGTAGCGCATCTCGGCTCTTCATCGGTAATTTTACTTCTGAAATCGGTATGATGCCAAGCTTCATTTGCTGCTCACACTAAACGTGAAAAAAATATCCGAATTATCAGTTGCCGTAAGGCAACAACAAACGAAAGGGAAACATATGAAGAAAGGTAACAACTTAGTATTTTGAAAAATTTTAATAGAAAGCCTTGTTTTGTTGGCGGTACTAGGACGAATATACGGAGAGAGGCAGCTTCAAAACATATCTTTGCAATTTCCAAATCCTGAAAGGATGTC
>CAZBCT010000252.1:0-1673 GCA_964490485.1 uncultured Candidatus Brocadia sp.
ATCTCAAAGAACAACAATCGCGCTCATACGCAATTCCTTAACCGGACAACACTGTACAACATTAATTTTTCCATAACTGTTTTATAGACTTCATCCTGGGTGAGTTTTGTTGTATCAATTCGAATATCGGCGGATACTTTACTGAAGTCCTTAAATAACTTTTTTACGAACTCGTATTTATCCCGGTAATTTTTGCTAAATAACCATTCGCCACCTTGCTCGTCTTTCTTTTTCTTCTGAATCCTTTCAAAGAGAACCTTCCTCTGCGCCTCTAATTTTACCGTCACCCTCTGCAACATCGGGAGGGCTGCTCTGAGGAATGATTCTCTACAGTTCAAGCCCGTAGTTTCTAAGATGCAATTTCTCCACCTTTGCCTGGATAGATCGTAATAGAGCGCAACCCATGCATCGGCCTCACCAAGAGGCGTTGCAGGATATTTTGAACGGTAATTACCAATCTCAAATACCGGCAGATTCAACTTCTTTGATAATCTTTTTCCCAGGGTGGTTTTCCCGGCACCAGGCAAACCAATAATGTGGATGATTGGAAAAATCTCCTTCATCAACAAAACCTTTCCTGTTACCTTTTGTGTAAATATTCCCTATACAAAAACATACTTTGAATTACATGAAAGGGTATTTTATTTCAACGACCTTTTCGAACAGGGATGTACAGGATAAACGAGATATTTTATCCTGCCTATCCCTGTTAAAATTTTTTCGGGTTCATTCGTGGCTAATTTATCACCCCTTCACCCGTTTTACTACCGCATCCCAGATTTCACGAAGGCCTAATCTATCTGCCCATTGGGTAATGTAGTCCATGTCTATCATGTCGCCCGATATCTTGAGGATGCCGGTAATATCCCTCAGGTGTTTTTCAGAACCGCCCTCCCTGTAGAAATCCATCTTTTTAATGATCACATCCTCTGGTGCGGCAAAGTGCGCTTTTGTATCTGAAAAGAGGGACTCTTTTTTTTTCCTGGAAAATTCAGTTTTAGAAAAAGGGGTTTCTTTTGTTAAGATAATGTCTATTTTTAATCCTGAAATGGAATGAATAATATTAAATTGACCGCGCCTTTTTATCTCTGTCTTTATCATATCTTTATCGCAATAGAATTGCTCCTCCGGGAAAAATTTTACAAACTCGTCAACCTGCTCTTCTTTCAACTCAGCGACGATATCAATGTCTCTGGTAAAACGAGGTTCGCCATAGTATGCCGATGCCAGGGAACCGGTAATCATATACGGTATTTCCAGGGATGCTAATGCCTGTACCATTAATCGCATGAGTTCACTTTGTTCCATACAATACCCGTCTTGCCATCTCTTTTTGAATCTGTTCCTGTGTCCATTCAGGATGGCTATTCTTTAAGGAAGCCACAACCACTCGATAAAAGAAATTCCAGGAGTCCCATACCATTTCCAAACGCTCCTGACCCGTCTTTTCCCGGAGTATTTCTGCAACCTTATCGTCCACTACTTCAATCTGTCCTTTATCCAATCTCATAATGCCTCGTGTCATTAACAATACATGCATGTACCAGACACACGAATTCCCTTTTCCTTTCGCCCCTTTAGGGCTATATCTTGTAATATGTTTTTTCCAGGGGCTTCACCCCATAAGCGCTAACTTGTTTCAGGTAATCTCGAAGTATTTTGATATCTGTGTC
>CAZBCT010000253.1:0-1599 GCA_964490485.1 uncultured Candidatus Brocadia sp.
CCCGCCTTACGCCGGAGTTTGCAGGGATCGATTTTAAGAGACTCGAAGGGGACGGCCTGGTATGGCCCGTGTGGGATAAGAAACATCCCGGCACACCCATTTTACACCAAGATACCTTCACGAGGGGAAGGGGCAGGTTTAACGATCTCCTCTACACTCCTTCTGAGGAATTGCCCGATCGTGATTATCCTTTATATCTAACCACAGGTCGCCGTCTTTACCATTATAACAATGGTTCGATGTCGCTTCGAAACCCAGAAATTTATGCGATCAGTTCAGAGGAATTTGTGGAAATCCATCCCGATGAGGCTGAAAGATTGGGGATAAAAACAGGAGATGCCGTAAGGGTACAATCACGACGCGGTTCGTTGGAAGTGAAGGCACGTGTCACAACAAAATCCCGGCCCGGAAGCGTATTCCTGTCCTTCCACTTTCCGGAGACCCCAACAAACGTCCTGACGGGTCCCGGGGAAGACTTATTGGCGCTTACCCCTGAATATAAGGTGTGTGCGGTAAAGGTTGAGAAGAGGTAACTTCATGCACCGGATTTCAAATTTTTGATTGTGTGGGCTTGTGAGGTATATCAAATTCTTAACACACCCCTCACCCCGCTCTAGAGGGAAATCAAAAAGCCCCCTCCTGGGATGGGACTGAGGGGCGGGGATAGCGGAGGTGGACTTCGCCGTGAACTCAGCCGAACGATTCAGCGCAAAAGACAACGCTTGAATTCACCCTGCTGACGTGTTATAAAAAAGTAGAAAATTTCTTGTTGTCTTTTCGCTAAAAAAAGGTATCTTGTACAAGCTTATAGAACACACATTGTATACGACATAATGCAAGAATATTTTTCCAAAAACGAAAGCAAATTGAGGAGGCTTAATTATGAAAGGCATACAGTATGTGATGGACGATACAGGTGAGAAAAAAGCTGTAATTATTGATCTTAAAAAATATGGTGACCTCTGGGAAGACTTTTATGATAGTATAGTTGCCCGTCTGAGATATGAAGAACCTAGAGAATCATTAGAATCCGTTAAAAATAGACTGTGTAAACGTGGAAAACTACAAGGGTGATTATACTATTACTTTTGCACGTTCAGCTCGAAAGAAACTTGAAAATCTTAATGCTGCATTAGTTAATAAAATCTTTCCAAAAATAGAAGCTTTAGCAAAAGAACCACGCCCAAGAGGTTGTAGAAAATTACATGGAGAGGAAAATCTGTGGCGTATTCGAGTCGGTGAGTATAGGGTAGTTTATGCTATTTACGATGAAAAACAGTTGCTAGATATTACTGCTGTAAGACATAGAAGTGAAGCTTATAAATAAAATGGGAGAAAAAGATGAAATTTTATAATTTAAATGGAACCTGCGTTGGTTTAAACGATTGGATAAATCGGTATAAGCAAATAAACCGCTACTGCTTGTTCACAAACAGGAGTTTTGGCGCGAGCAGTTGAAAGGTAATTTTTTTAAAACTAAATTAATACCGATTTTCAAATTCCTAAGTTATGAAATTAGCCAGGTAATATAATAGCATGATAACACCAAAGGTTTTAATCCTCAGAACGGCAGGAACGAATTGCGATAACGAGACCCGA
>CAZBCT010000254.1:0-1536 GCA_964490485.1 uncultured Candidatus Brocadia sp.
TACCCTATTGGAGGACGGTTTTAAAGCTTCGGTTGCGGCAGAGCCGCTCTATGATTTTGCCGTGTTGTATGAACAGCAGGGAAGTATTTTAAAAAACAGGAAAAGGAATGAACAATCAACAAGGCAAAACTGCTTTTCTTTCATACCAGGAGGCGCTGGCCTTTCTTTATAAAGCCATCGATTATGAAAAACTGATTAGCTATCAGTATAATGCGTCAACCTTTAGTCTAGACAGGATGGAAAAACTGCTTGAGCATATAGGAAATCCCCATAAAGAACTCCCCTGCATTCATATAACCGGCACAAAGGGAAAAGGCTCTACGGCTATTATGTTATCCACCGTTATGGAACGTGCCGGACTGATAACCGGACTCTTCACCTCGCCTCACTTTGTTGATCTCAAGGAACGCATTCAGATAAATCACCAAAAGATATCAGAGACCGGGTTTGCCAGCATTATGCATGAACTGCAACCGTACATCCAACATTTACAGGAAACAACGCCGTCCGCATCTCCCACCTTTTTTGAAATACTTACCGCAATAAGCATGGTGTATTTTAAAAGGAATCTGACCGAGATGGCTGTTCTGGAAGTGGGGCTTGGCGGGCGTCTTGATTCCACCAATGTTGTAGTGCCGCTGGTATCAATTATTACCAATGTCGGATTCGACCATACCGCCATTCTGGGCAACACCCTTTCGAGCATTGCATATGAAAAAGCCGGCATCATCAAACAAGGTGTCCCCGTCGTATCTGGTATAGAAGGGGCTGAAGCCCTTTCCGTAGTAGAAAAAACCTGCAGAGAGAGAAACGCCCCCTTGTACCTTCTCGGCAGAGATATCCGGGTTGAAGAGGTAAAGCATCTTGAGAAAGAAGGCGACAGGGGAATGCTATGCAGAATAAAGACCTGGCGATGCGCCTATGACAACCTGTATCTGCCTCTTGTTGGCATTCATCAGACAAAGAACTGCGCCCTGGTCTTAGGCGCTTTGGAAATTCTCAAAGACCGGGCACACATTACCATAAGCCATGATATCATCCGTGAAGCCCTTGCCGCCCTCCATTGTCCGGCAAGGATCGAGGTTGTTGCAAAAAATCCCCTTATTATCCTTGATTTTGCGCATACCGTAGATTCCATGCGATTTCTTAAAAAGGCCTTGATAGAAAATTTCAAATTCCGGAAGCTCATCTTAATTCTGGGTTTCTCACAAGACAAGGATTTGGACAACATACTGAAGGAAATCGTCAAGGAGGCAGACTCCATTATTGTAACCAGGAGCAAAAACCCCCGCGCCGCTCCCCCCGAGGATGTATCTCGGAAAATAGAGAAACTCTGCGGCAAACACGCAGAGACGGTAAATAACGTCCAGGATGCCGTAACCACCGCGAAACAAATGGCCTCCAGGGAAGATATGATCTGTATTACCGGTTCAGCCTATGTGGCAGGAGAAGCAAGACAAGCGATGGATATCTCATGAAAGAGTAGGGGCGAAGCATTTGCCACTTGGGTATGAACACATCTATGCCAATTATAGC